>CBFDBL010000778.1:0-2819 GCA_965603035.1 uncultured bacterium | reverse complement strand
CGGCCCGGCACCACCCCGGCGAAGCGGCCCAGGTCGATGCCGCTGTGCACCACCGACACCCGCGCAGGGTCCACGCCGCCCTCGAGCAGCACCCGCCGGATCGCCTCCGAGATGGCGATGTAGCGGTCCACCCCGTGGCGGTACTTCAGCGCGCTGACCGCGTTCGCCGCCACCCCGAAGTCGACGCGCCGCGAGACGATCGTCCTGCCGCGGCGCGCGAGCGCGGCTGCCGTGCAGCCGAGGGTGTGGGCGTGCGAGGTGTGCATGTGCACCACGTCGAAGCCGCCCCGGCGGATCAGCCTGCGGAGCGCCAGCACGGCGACGAAGTCGGCCTCGCCGCGCATCCGCACCTCGGCCACCTCGAGCCCCGCGGCACGCGCGCGCTCGGCCAGCGGCGAGCCCGGCTGGCAGGCCAGCGTCGCGCCGTGGCCCCGCTGCGCGAGGCCCGTGGCGAGGTAGAGCGCCTGCTGTTCGCCGCCGCGCCAGGTTCGCTCGCCGTCGATGTGCAGCGTGTTGTAGCTCATGGCTTCGCCACCGACGTGCTGAGGGCGCGGCGCCGGCGGCGGATCGCCGCCTCCGCGCGCGCGTGGCTCGCCATTGTAGCGCCCGAACGGCACGAGACAAGGGAAATCAGAGGGAGATGCCGAGCACCTCGCGGACCGCGTCGGTGAACTGCCGGTAGACGCTCTCGCCGGCGAAGCGCCGCGCCAGTGCCCTGGCCTTCGCGGACCGGGCCTGGTAGACCGCGGGGTCGTCGAGCTGACGGATGGCCTCGACCCAGCGGTCGGTGGCGAAGATGTCGTCGATCAGGCCGTCGGGGTCGCCGAGCGACTCGGGGATGCCGCCGCGCGCGCTCCCCAGGCTCGGCACGCCGCTCGCGCCCGCCTCGACGAACACCCGGCCGAACGGCTCGGGCCAGATCGACGGGCCGAGCAGCAGCCGCGCGCGCCCGTAGACGGGGCGCATGTCGCTCACCCAGCCCGTGCACTCGACGTTGGGCAGCGCGCCGAGCTTCAGCCGCGCGTGCCGGCTCGGCCGGCCCGCCACCAGGAAGCGGCGCTCGCGCAGCCGCCGGGCGATCTCGAGCAAGATCGGGAACCCCTTGACGTACTGCGGCTTGATGAACAGGATGTGCTCGCGGTCCTGGGGGCTCCCGTCGGCGCTGTAGTGCTCGAGGTCCACGGCGGGGTAGACGACCTGGGAGTCGATGCCGTGGAACTGGCGGATCACCTGCTGGACGTAGCGGCTGCACGCGAGGACGAGGCTGGCGCGACGCATGCCCTGGGCGTACTGGTCGAGCGAGCGGCGGGTGGTCCTGTAGTCGAGCCGCCTCCACCACGGGAGGCAGCGGGTGCAGCGGCCGTCGCAGTCGGCAAGCGCATCGCGGTGGCGGAACTGCATGGGGCAGAACATGGCGTAGGCGAGCACGTAGATGATGGAGGGGATGCCGCGCTCGGCCGCGACGTCCACGGTGCTGAAGAGCAGGCGATTCTGGGTGACGACGAGGTCGGTCGGGTGGTCGGCGAGGAACCGGCGGAGCAGGGGGGGCCATTCGCGGTTCCAGCGCAGGGTATCGCGGGCGCGGTCGCGGAAGAAGCGTGGGGAGGAGAGGGGGTGCGTGTGCACGTGGACGCTGCCGTCGTCGTAGGCGGCGACGGCGGAGCCGACCTGGAGGACGTGGACCTCGTGCCCTGCGGCCGCGACATGGTGGGCGAGGGTGCGCGCGCACATCTCGGCGCCGCCGGTGCCGTGGTCGTAGTTGTCGAGGGAGAACAGGACGTTCATCGCCGCCCCAGGGCCTCCACCTGCTCGTAGAAGGCAGCCACCACGTCGGCCTGGTGCTCGAGCGACAGCTCCTCGAGCGCGTACCGCCGCGCCGCGCGGCCCAGAGCCGCGCGCCGCGCGGGCGCGCGCCCGAGCGCCAGCAGGGCCCCCGCCAGGTTCGACGGCGTGTCGTCCACGATCAGGCCCCGCTCCCCGTCGGCCACCAGCTCCGGCAGCATCCCGCGCCGGGCCGCCACCACCGGCACCCCCATCGTCATCGCCTCCCGTACCGCACGGCACGACCCGTCGGTCCCCGGCACCAGGAACACCTTGACGTCCATCGATGCTAACACACGGACGTAGTCGTCGCCAGTGAGGTAGCCGGGAAAGACGACGGTGTCGCCGAGTCCGCTGCGCCGGACGGGCTCGACGGCGATGGGCATCATGTGGGTGCCACGGCCGACGATGAGGACCTTGAGGCCGGGTAGCTGTCGGCGCGCGCGGTCGATGGCCTCGAGGAACACGTGGAAGCGGCGGCGCCACTGGATCCGCGCGACGATGCCGACGACGAAGGCGTCGGGCGCGATGCCGAGCCTCGCGCGCAGGTCGCCGAGCCCGCGCCCCGGGTCGAAGCGCTCGAGGTCCACCGCGGTGTGGACGGCGCGGACGCGGTCGGCGGGGAAGCCGCGGCGGAGGACATGGTCGCGCGCGGCGTCGGAGACGACGAGGAGGCCGTCGGTGAGCTCGTTGAGGAGCCTGCGCTCCCAGTAGCCGCGGGGCCCGTGGCCGTCGTAGGACGAGCGGATGACGAAGGGCCTGCGGGCCATGGCTCGTCCGGCAAGGGCGGCCACGATGTGTGCGTTGCGCAGGTGGCAGTGGACGAGGCCGTAGCCGTCGTCCTCGAGCCATCGGCGGAGGGTGCGTCCGTCGGGGTAGTTGTGGAAGGGGTTGATGTGCTTGCCGAGGGTGAGCCCCTCGCGGACGGCGAGGCCGCGGTCCCGCGCGTGGACGAGCACGGAGGGCTCGCAGCCGCCGGGTGTGCTGCCGCAGGCGAA
>CBFDBL010000777.1:0-2822 GCA_965603035.1 uncultured bacterium | reverse complement strand
AAGGTGCTTTTGCGTATCCAATAACCTGTCCGTACCTGATTATCTCACCACCTTCAGCAATTACCCCAAGAGCTACCTTATGCCCCATTGGGATATCTTCTATCAGCATGATGCCGCCATCAACGATCTGCTTGAGGGTGCCGCCGAGGTGCGCCCAGCGCGCGGGCCGGGCCTGGTTGCCCGTGCCGAAGGTCCGGTGGATGAACGTGTTGAGGTAGCGTGCCCCCTGGGCGACGGCCGTCCAGGCGCACTCGCTGCTGGCCTCGCGGGGGTTGATCTGGAGCGGGTAGTTGCGGTCGTCGAGCTCGACGTAGAAGCCCCACGGCTTGCCGAGGTGCCGTGCCGTGTCGCGCATCAGGGCCATGGAGTAGTGCGCCTGGAGGAAGACGATGCGGTCGGAGACCGGGTAGAAGTAGGGGTAGACGTCGAAGTCGACGCGGTCGGCCGTCGCGGCCCACCACAGCAGGTCCTCCTGGCTGCGCAGCAGGTCGCTGGAGCGGCCGAAGGCGGGCGCGCAGAAGGTGAGCAGCAGGTCCCAGGGCGCCGCGGCCTCGGCCTTGAGCTCGTGGCCGATGCGGTAGCCCTTCGCCACGGTGTCGCGGATGAACTCGATGTGCTGCCGCCGCGCCGCGCGGTCATCGGGCGCGATGGCGTCGGGCTTGCGGAGCTCGGTGCCGAAGCGCTCGCGCCAGGCGCGCCGGCAGTGCTCGCAGTAGTCCATCGTCGCCGGCCCCGCGTGCGGCTCGTCGATCACCTTGATCGAGAGGAGCCGCGGCACGGTGGCGCCGACGGCCAGGTAGGGGGCGACGTGCCGGCGCAGCGCCTCGCGGTAGCCGGGCGCGTGGACGCACGGCGCGGGCGGCCGGTCGCGCCGCAGGTTGGTGTAGCGCTGGTACTCGTAGAGGAGGGCCATGCCGCGCGCCTGGGCGCAGGCCTCGGTCGCGTTGCGGATCGCCTCGCGGTGCATCTGCGGACCCCACTCCCGGAACGCCGTGACGCCGCCGACGGCACCGACGTTGAAGCCGTGGGCCACCAGGTCGTCCACCCGCTCGCGCATCAGCTCGGCGTCTGCCTGGTGACCGCCGCCGCCCCCCGATGATGCTGGCGATCGGGTAGAGCCCCGCACGCTCGAGCCGATCCACGACGTGGAAGCGCCGCGTGCACCCGCCGACCACCTGCCCCGCGCGCAGCAGCTCCGCATCGAGCCCGTACGCCCCGCTCGACGCGTCGGGCAGGTCGAGCACGAACTCGGCGTGGGGCCATCCGCCTTCGCCCCGCACCATCCCCATCGGCAGCAGCTCGTCGAGCAGCTCGCCCGCGAAGTCCACGATCCGCGCACGCGCCGACAGCTCGCCCTGCGGCGCGACGAAGCCGTCCCCCGTCCACTCCCTGGCGAGCACGCGGAAGCGAAGCTGCCGGCCCGGGGCGACCGCGAGCTTCCCGTAGCGGAAGCGGATCTCGGCGTCGAGCGGGGCGTGGGCGATGAGGGGGCAGGTCCGCGTGGCCTGGACGCTGCCCTTCCAGTCGCGGACCTCGAAGGTCAGCTCGTAGCGTGTCGTCCTGTTCCCTGGCGCTTCGGCGGCGACGGCGAAGCGGGCTCTTGCGGGATCGTCGGCTGTGAGCGTCGTCTCGCCGCGCGCCGTCTCCTCGCCGTCGCGCGTGCAGCGGTAGGTGACCGTGGCCTTGGTCGCACGGCCCAGCTCGACGGCGAGGTCGGCGCCGACGGGCTTGCCTGCCGGCACGTCGCGGGGCGGGGGCTCGAGCTCGGCGATCGTGATTCGCGGCTCCTCGTAGAGCAGCCAGCGCAGCGTCTGCCGCAGCAGGTCGTCGCAGAAGTCGCTTGTGAAGAAGTCACCCTCGAGGCTGTCGGCCACGTCGGGGTGCGCGTTGAGCACGGCCACGCGGCCCATGTGGAAGCCGCCGACCACCAGGACCGGCAGCGTCGCGTCCTGGCCTCCCGCTTCCCCGGCCCAGGGCGCCTCGAGCACCGTCGTCGCCCCGGCCCTGGCCTTCAGCCGATAGGCCCTGGCGATGCTGCCGAGGCGGGGTGGGATGCCCGACGTGATGTAGTGCTGCCCCACGGCCCGAGGCGCGCGCCCCACCGCCACCAGGGCGCTCCCAGGCTCCACCTCGACGGGCAGCAGGTTGGCGAGCGGCGCCTTGAGGTCCTTCGCCTGCCCCAGGGTGTTCGGGCCGCCGCAGACGAGCAGGCCGCCGCCCGACGCCACGAGGTCCGCCAGCCACTGGGCCTGCTCCATCGACAGGACGTAGGGGTCCACGTCCACCAGCGCCACGAGGCTCACGCCCATCAGCTCGGCACGGGTGCGTGGGAACCCGAAGACGGGGAAGTGGAGGCCGCGGAACTTCAGGACCCGCGCGGCCGTGGGCAGCGGCAGCGAGCGCACGACGCGCTCGAGGTGGTAGTAGCAGGCGGCGGAGTTCTTGATGATGAGCGCGGAGCGAGGGCCGTCGGGCCGCGGCCTGTCGGTGATGTGCGGCTCGTAGTCGCGGGCGAGCGGCTCCTTGAGCTCTGCGACGACGTCGTCGACGAGGAGCTCGAAGCGGACGGCGGTGCCCTGCTCGCCGTCGAGCCGCAGGGTCAGGTGCTTCACGGTGTCGAAGTAGGAGCGATAGACGTTCACCAGCCGCTTGGGGCGTGCCAGGTCGATGGCGGCGCGGGTCCAGCGGCCCGGCTTGATGGAGTCGCGGGTCGCCACGGGGTAGTCCACGAAGCTGGTGGGGCTGGTGCGCAGGCGGCACACGAGCGCGCGCTCGGCGCTCAGCTTGCGGGTCGTCAGCTTATACCAGAAGGAGAGGGCTCG
>CBFDBL010000776.1:0-2824 GCA_965603035.1 uncultured bacterium | reverse complement strand
GGATCGCCGCGCCGATCACCTGGTGCGTGAGCGCGTTGATCCGCTCCATGTCCGTCCCATCCGCCCACACGGGCGGGCGAGAACACTGGTCAGATGCTTCGAGCCGCTCCGAAGCATCTGACCAAATCTCTTCTCTCCCCTCCTCCTCTGCGTCTCCGCGCGCTCTAGCGAGCCCTGCTCGCGGGCGTGAGCTCCTCTTCTCTTCACGCCTCCCTGAGCTCGCGGAAGACGTCGCGGGCCGCGTCGATCGTGGCGTCCACGTCGGCCGCGGTGTGCGCGCGGGAGAGGAAGCCCGTCTCGAACTGCGAGGGGGCGAAGGCGACGCCGCGGGCGAGCATCCCGTGGAACCAGGCGGCGTAGCGCCCGGTGTCGGCACGCTTGGCCTCGCCGTAGTCGCGGACGGGGCCCTCGCAGAAGAAGCCGCAGAACATCGACTGCACGCCCACCCCATGGCGCGCGACGCCCGCCTCGGCCGCCGCCATGGCCAGGCCCTGGCAGAGCCGTTCGCACAGGGCGTTGGCGTGGCGGTAGACGGAGCCGTCGCGCAGGGCCTCGAGGGTGGCGAGGCCGGCCGCGACCGCCAGCGGGTTGCCCGACAGCGTGCCCGCCTGGTAGGTGTCGCCCAGGGGGGCCACGCGGTCCAGGATCTCCGCGCGCCCGCCGTAGGCGCCCACGGGCAGCCCGCCGCCGATGATCTTCCCGAGCGTCGTCAGGTCGGGCGTCACGCCGTAGAGCGCCTGCGCCCCGCCCCAGGCCGCGCGGAAGCCGGTGATCACCTCGTCGAAGATCAGCACGATCCCGTGCTCGACCGCGATCTCGCGCAAGCCCTCGAGGAACCCTGGCATCGGCGCCACCAGGCCCATGTTGCCCGCGATCGGCTCGACGATGATCGCCGCGATCTCCGAGCCGCGGGCGGCGCACAGCTCGCGGGCCGCCTCGACGTCGTTGTAGGGCGCCACGAGCGTGTGCTTCGCATAGTCGGCGGGCACGCCGGGCGACGAGGGGATGCCGAAGGTCATGGCCCCCGAGCCCGCGGCGACGAGCAGGCCGTCGGCGTGGCCGTGGTAGCAGCCCTCGAACTTCACGACCGCGTCGCGGCCCGTGTAGGCCCTGGCCAGGCGGATCGCGCTCATCGTCGCCTCGGTGCCCGAGTTGACCAGCCGCACTCGCTCGACCGACGGCACGGCCTCGCAGATCAGCTCGGCCAGCCGAGTCTCCGCCTCGGTCGGCGCGCCGAAGCTCGAGCCCCTTGCCGCCGCCGCCTGCACCGCCGCGACCACCTCGGGCGCCGCATGGCCCAGGATCAGAGGGCCCCACGACGCCACGTAGTCAAGGTACGTGTTCCCGTCGACGTCGGTGACGCGGCAGCCCTCGGCGCGGTCGATGAACACCGGCGTGCCGCCCACCCCGCCGAAGGCCCGCACCGGGCTGTTCACCCCGCCGGGGATGACCTCGAGCGCGGCCCGGTAGGCCGCCTCGGACTTCGCATGCTCGCGGCCGCTTGCCATGTGGCACCCACCGCAGGAATGGCTGGGAGTGTCTCGACGCCAGCGGCCGGATCATACCTGTGGCCCCCGGCGCAGTCAAGTGGGCCGGGTCGCTCACTCGGTGTAGATCCGCACCTTCTCCTTCTCGTCGTTGACGTCCACGCTGAGCTCGGTGAGGGAGTCGAGCAGCTCGTCGAGGTCCTCGGGCTTGACGTCGCGGAGGTACTTCGGCTTGCGCCGGGGCGTCTGGGCGGAGGCGCCGCCAGGCGCGCCTTCCGCCGCGGGCTCGCCAACGGCCGCCAGCAGCCGCTCCGCGTCGTCCACCGTGATCGTGCCCTCCGCCAGCATGGCCAGGACCCGTCGGCGCTCCTCGCTCATCACGTCACTCCTCACTGAAAGCGGATCTCGACCTGCTCGCCCGGCTTCTCGACCACAATCGCCAGCCCGCGCAGCGTGCAGAAAAGCCAGAAGGCCACCGGCCCCGCCAGCAACACCGCCCTGCCCTTCCCCGACCGCCACAGCACGAGCGCCACGACCACGACCGCCGGCGCCAGCACGATGCCCAGCGCCAGCAGCGGCGGCCACACGACGATGAGCGGCAGCCACACGCTGAGCTTGCAGCGCCCGCCCTCGACGATCCGAATGCGCGCCAGCGACGGGGGCCACGTCACGGCTTGAGCAACTCCACGGCGGCGTCCACCGACTGCTCGGCGCACGCCCCCTTTCCTGGTCTAATGGTCGAACCTGTCCCACGCCGTGCAGGCCCTCGCCCGCGAGCGGACCCAGAACCTCGACTTACGTCGATCCGGGCACCGAATGGCCCGGACCTGGATCCGTAAGTGCTTGGCATATATAGCCTTATTTGTCTGATTTATCCGACACGCCAGGATGCCCGCCTAGGCGTTCTAGAGGCCCTGCGCGACCCAGGATACCTGTTTCATGAATCTGCCCAGGAAGCCCCCTGGCGAGCCCGTACACGCGTCCAGTGTAGCGGAGCGCTGATCCGAACGGCCTCATCAATGCCCCGCTCGGAAGCTGCGCCTTGCATCGCGCACCGTGCGCCGCTATGCTCGGAGCCTGTGGGAGGGCCGAGACCCACCGCACGGCGAGGGACTGCCGCGATGAGATCGATCCCCATAGCTACGGGGCTGACGCTCGGACTCCTCCTGACCGCCTCGGCATGGGCGGGCGAGGCGCCGGGCCGGCAGGCGCTGGAGAAGGCCAAGCGCGACTACCAGGAGGCCCTGGGCGCTGCGCCGGAGGCGCTCGTCGCGGCGTTCCACGCCGCCATCGCCGAGGCGCGGAAGCAGGGGAAGGACGCGGATGCCGAGCGCCTG
>CBFDBL010000775.1:0-2827 GCA_965603035.1 uncultured bacterium | reverse complement strand
CGGCCCCTACCCGGGCAAGGGCTACGTCCAGGGCGGCAGCCTCAACAACGCCGGCCTCGTCTGCTGGATGGCGCTCATCCTCATCAAGGAGACAGGCGTGCCGGTCGACGAGAAGGCACTGGCCAAGGCCACCGAGTTCTTCTCGCGCTTCGCCCATCGCGGCACCGTGCCCTACGGCGACCATCGGCCCGAGTTCGGCGGCGGCAACGGCAAGAACGCGCTGCCCGGCGTGTGCCACCTCATCCGCGGCGAGCAGGCCGAGAGCGAGTGCTACGCCCGCGCCGTGACCGACGCCTACCGCACCCGCAACCGCGGCCACACGGGCGGCTACATGGGCTTCATCTGGGGCAACGTCCACGGCGCCCGCAACCCCCACTACCCCGACTACCGCCGCATGCTCGACTACTGGACGTGGCTCATGAACGTCTCGCGGCGCTGGGACGGCGGGTTCCTGCTGCCAGAGTCGGTCATCGGCTCCATCTACACCTATCGCGGCATGGTCCTCTCGACGGGCGGCATGGCCCAGGTCTACGCCATGCCGGCCCGCGTGCTGCGCATCCACGGAGCGCCCAAGAGCGTCTTCGCGGCGCGGGACCTCACGACTGAGCTCGCGAAGGGCATCGAGCTCCACCGCCGCCGCAAGTTCAACGAGCTCCGCAAGACCGTCAAGCCCACCAGCGACCTGGCGCGTCAGCTCCTCGCAGCCGCCGCCCGCGCCGAGAAGGATCTCGAGCTGACCTCGGCCAAGATCGAGGCCGCCCTGGCCGGCGGGAACCCCGCACTGGCCTCGCAGGTGGCCCACGACCTCGACCGCTACACCGGCGGCAATCACCCGCTCCTCAAAGGCATCCGGTGGCGGATCCGGACAGGCACCCCCGAATCAGTGGCCGCGGCGAGAGGACTCTACGAGCGATACCGGTGGCTGACCTACACCCTGCCCAAGGCCCGCGAGGCATTCGAGAAGATCGCCGCCGATCCCAAGGCTGGCGTCTACCAGCGACTCGCCCGCCGCGAGCTCGCCACCCCGCCCGATGCCTCGATCTGGAACTTCTACTGCGAGCTGCTCTGGGGCATCCACTCGCCCACCTGGACGCTGGATGAGCGCGCCAGAGCCGGCGTGATGCGGGTCAGCGGCCTCCGCGGCGGCAACTGGCCGCGGGTCGTCTCGACCAACGCGCTCCACGAAGCCGGCGTCCTGACCAGCCGCCTCGCCAAGGACTGGACGGCCCTCGCAGCCCCGTTCACGGGCGGCTACCCCGGCACGAAGCCGACCTGGCGCATGCTCTCGGTGGCGAAGGGCGAAGCGCCGCCCGACGGCTGGACGTCCCTCGACTTCGACGACAACGCCTGGCAGAGCGGCCCCGGGCCAATCGCCCGCCGGGGCGAGGACGGCATGAAGCCCAGCCCCAACTCGGTGCCCCACATCCGCATCGCATTCGACTGCGACCGCACCGACTACAAGCGGCTCGAGCTGGGCCTCCGAATCCAGGGGCGCGACGCCAAGACCGTCGTGTACCTCAACGGCACGCCCGTGCTCTGGTCCACGGCCACGCAAGGCCCGCGGATGAAGATGAGCGCGCTGACGGCTGTCCCCCTGTCGCCCAAGAGCGTGGCGCTGCTCCGCAAGGGCCGCAATGTCCTCGCCGTGCGTTCCCGCTGCCAAGGGG
The DNA here is from genome assembly GCA_965603035.1 of uncultured bacterium. Lineage (GTDB taxonomy): Bacteria > Planctomycetota > PUPC01 > DSUN01 > DSUN01 > CAZDNN01. The sequence continues at coordinate 1,160 of CBFDBL010000775.1, read as the reverse complement.
CCGACTTCGGCCTCTACGCCTCCGCTGCCGAGGGCGGCCTCTCCTTCAAGCCGCGCCCCAAGGACTGGGCGGCGGGCGCGAAGCTCGACGCCCCCGACCTCTCGGTCAAGACCGCCTCTCGCCCCAAGGTCGTGACAGTCCTCCCGCCCCTCACCACGGGCCTGACCATGGACCCGCCCGGCAAGCCCAACGAGGAGCACCGCGACCTGTTCGAGAGCCTGTCACAGCGCACGGCCCCCATCGCGCAGCGGGCCAAGTACCTCGGCCACTACGACGCGCGCATCCGCCGCCAGGCGGCCTACTCGCTCATGGGCGACGGCGCCAAGGCCATGCCCTTCATCCTCAAGGCGCTCGAGTCCAAGGACGTGCGCGTGGTCCGTGCCGGGTGTGACGCCCTTGCCGGCCCCTTCGGCTTCGCTGCGCGGGGCCGCAAGGAGCTGCGGGCCGCCATGACCCCGGACATCGCGGGACAGGCCGTCCCCAAGCTCCTGCCACTGCTCGACCACGAGGATACCTACGTCCGCGAGGGCGCCCTGCTCGCCCTCAGCAACTGCGGCAAGGCCGCGGTGAAGCATCTCACCCGGATCGTCCGGCTCGCCGAGGACGACGAGTGGTGGGTCCGCGCCGCCGTCGGGCACGTGCTGCGCTTCGTCGACCAGCCCGAGACCGCCGACCACGCCGCCGAGACGATCGACAACTTCCGCGCCGAGGAGAGCATCTACGGCAAGAACCGTCTCCGCGAGGCCCTCGTCGAGATGGCCGCCCGCGGCCACGCCGCCGACCGCATCCTCCGCGCCCTGATCGCCGACCTCGTCGGCGACGACGGCTACGACTCCTCCATGGCCCTCGACGCCCTCGGACGCATCGGCCCGCCCGCCAAGCCCGCCACCGCCATCATCGAGGAGCGCCTCAAGCAGGCGAAGGCGAAGAAGGACGTCAACGAGCGCCAAGTCCGGAAGATCGAAGGCATCCTCAGGCGAATCAACCCCCAGCCTCGCCCGCCGAAGAAGCCGAGGAAGCCCAAGAAGAAGAAGTGACAGCCACGCCATGTCTTCGCGTCCCACGGCCCACGACCGTGCGGACGCTTTGGAGTGCGGCGGCTTGACGCGAATGGCGTGAGATTAGGCGGTTCGACCATGTTGACCCTTCTTGCAGTCGGA
>CBFDBL010000774.1:0-2847 GCA_965603035.1 uncultured bacterium | reverse complement strand
GGGCCCCTGTCGCCGCGATTGTCCTGATCGCCCGCCTCCCCGTCAACGCTGACCTCGACACAATCATCCCGATGCCCAAGGAGGCCCGCGCCGTCGGTGAGCCGGTGCCGCTCGACGGCTACCGCATCGTGGCGGCCGCGGGCGACCGGATGGGGATCGCCGTTGGCGAGATCAACGAGCGCATCGCCTCGCTGGGCGGCTCGAGGCTGCCTGTCCTGAAGCTCGGCGACGAGCTGCCCGCCGGCAAGCTGATCGTGATCGCCCCATGCACGGCGCGGGCCTCCGGCCTCGAGGTCACGCCGCAGGATCCCGGGGAGCAGGGCTACGTCATCCAGCCGGCAGGCGAGCGGCTCCTCCTCGTCGGCAGCGACACCCTTGGCACGCTCTACGCCGCCGTGACCTGTCGGCAGCTCATCGTGAAGCGGGAACGCAAGCTGTTCCTCCAGCGCGCGGCGATCCGCGACTGGCCCGACTACAAGCGTCGCGAGCATGGGATCGCCTTCGCCGAGCACCTGCGCGACCACTGGTATGACCTGCTGGCCGCCGAGCGCAAGGGCGACCTCGCGGGGGCGCGGGAGGCGGCCGCCAGCTTCGTGCGGGTCCAGAAGCGCTACTGCGACTGGATGCTGCGGGCCAAGATCAACCTCGCGTGGCATCGCACCAACCTCAAGCCCGGCGACGCCCCAGACGAGACCACCGTCGCGCGCGCCGCACTCAAGGAGATCCACGACTACGGCCTCGCCCGCGGCATCCGCTCCCTCGATGGCGATACCACCGCCATCGGCGCCTACCCGAGGGACAAGGACAAGCCCGAGTTCCGGGACATCGTTCGCCACCGCTCCCACAACCGCTACTTCTGCTGGTCGCGCCTTGACCTTCATCGGCAGCGCGCGAGGCGCGCCGCGAAGTGGCTGGCCGATGCGGGCTACAGGGGCTACTACCTCCACGCCACCGACGGCGGCGGCTGGCAGAACCCCGAGCTGTGGAAGGACCGCTGCCCCCGCTGCCGCAAGAATTACGGCGACGACCGAGCGAAGGCCGACGCCGCCGTCTTCCGCATCTACCACGACGAGATCAAGGCGCGCATCCCCGATCTGACCTTCGTCGCCGTCATCTACCCCTACACGGGCCGCTACCTCGACCCCGACTACATCTACGAGCGCGCCGCCGCCCAGATGGGCCGGGGTGAGGCCGCGCGGAAGGTCGCCGAGCGGACCGCGCGGGAGCTGACGCAGTTCCTCCGCCGCCTCGACGCGATGCTGCCCGAGGACGTGTTCGTCTGCATCCGCGAGAGCGAGCGCCGCCACTTCGATCTCGCCCGCGCGGCCTGGGGCAGGCGACGGTTCCAGCTCTACTACGAGTACGCCTTCTGGAAGGGCTGGCGGCCCACGTCCATCACCACCGCCCTCTGGACCAAGACCTTCCACCGCCCGGACTACGACGACATCCTCTTCAGCCCGATGCACGCCTGGACCGAGATCACCCAGCTCCTGGGCGTCGAGTGCTCGTGGAACGTCAACCGCCCCGGCTCCCGCGAGTTCGATACCGCGCGCTGGCATCGCATCGGCACGGCAGTGGCTCCGCCGCCGGAGCGGAAGAGCTTCGCTCTGCGGGCCTGCCGCTTCCTGTTCGGCGACGAGGCCGGCCCGCTCATGGCCCCGCTGTTCGCGGAGAACATCAGCCACACCTTCATCGCCGCGCCCGACGAGGTGATGAAGCGGCTGACCATCGACGACCCGGTCGCCACGATGCTTGGCCAGGCCGAGGCGACGGAGCGGGCCGCCGCGTCGCTCGATCGCCTGTGGCAGCTCCAGCAGGAGCGGCCGGTGCTCTCGGAGCGCTGGCTGGGCTACTTCCTCAACTGGTATCGCTTCACCCACGGCGCCCGCATCCTGGCCCGCCATCGCGCGCGCCTGATGGCGGCGCGAGCGGCCATCCGCAGGGGCGACCGCCCGGCGCTCGGAAAGCACCTCGCCGCCGCCCGCGAGCACCTGGCGTCGGCCGAGCCGCAGTGGGCGGGCGTTCGGAGACGGACGCCCGAGCCGAAGCTGTTCCGCAGCTACATCCGCAAGACCTCTCGCGAGGGTGCCCTGCACCATCTCGACGTCGAGGCCCTACGGGCCGAGGTGGAGGATCTGTGGCGGCGACGGGAGACGCTCATCTCGGCCCACACGGTTCCCCGCTGGTTCGAGCGCACCTGCCGCCAGCGCACCCTCGTCGCCGTGCCGGCGGCGGCGCCAATCGCCGTCGACGGGCGCCTCGACGAGGAGGAGTGGGGCGGGGCCTGGCCCGTCGAGCATTTCATCGACTACCGTTCGCTTCGCCTCGAGGGGCTCGAGACGCGCGCGCGGCTGCTCTACGATGCGAAGGCGCTCCACGTGGCCTTCGAGTGCTCCGACCCCGACCCCGCGGCCATCGCATCAGCCATGGCCGGCCGTGACGAGCATCGGCTTTGCGACAGCGTCGAGCTGCTGGTCGCGCCGAGCCGGGCGACCCGAGAGTTCGTCCACTGGATCGTGGACTCCCGCGGCACCGTGTTCGACGCGAGGGCATCGAGGCAGGCCGACGGGCGCGTCGTCTACTCGCGCAAGTGGAACGGGGCCGCGCGGATCGCGGCGCGGCGGGAGGCGGATCGCTGGGTGGTGGAGATGACCGTGCCCGTTGCCGACCTGGGCTTCGCGCTGCGCGAGGGGGCGTCGCGCGCGGTTCTCCTCTGCCGCAACATCGTGCACACGCGGCCGCAGGGCGAGGAGGAGCAGAACGCCGTCGTGTTCCTCGACGGGAGCAATTTCCACACCGTGTCGAAGTTCGCTACCCTCCGCTTCGCTGGGGCTGGGGAGCGGCCCC
>CBFDBL010000773.1:0-2853 GCA_965603035.1 uncultured bacterium | reverse complement strand
AAGGAGCGGGTGGTGCCGCTGGGGCGGCGTGCGATCGAGGCGGTGCGGGATTACCTGTCGGGTCCGCGGGGGCAGCTCGACCGGCACGCGAGTCCGGTGCTGTTCCTGACGAAGTCGGGCCGTCCGATCAGCCGCGAGCGGATCTGGGCGCTGGTGCGGAAGTACGCGCTGGCGGCGGGGCTGCGGAAGCGGGTGTCGCCGCACACGCTGCGGCACTCGTTCGCGACGCACCTGCTGAGCGGGGGGGCGGACTTGCGGTCGGTGCAGGAGATGCTGGGCCACGCGAGCATCGTGACGACCCAGCTCTATACGCACGTGGACAAGGCGCGGCTCAAGGACGTGCACCGCCGCTATCATCCTCGGGGCTAGCGGCGGGCCGCTCGGCGGGCGGGCGGTCGGTGGCGGGCTGGGCGGCCGTGTGGCGGAGGTCGGCGAGCAGGCGGGTGACGGTGAGGTCGAGCTTTTCGGACGTCTCGTACTCCCCTGCCTGGATCTGGCGCTTGAGCTCGTCGATGCGCTGCTGGTCGGCTCGGCGCTGGGGCTGTGCGGGCTGTGGCGGCCTCGGCACGGGCACTGCTCCTGGCAGAGGCGGACGGGATGTGTGCCCCTCCATTAGGATAGTCGCGAGCCGGCCCCGGATCTTGAGGGGAAAACGGCGATGTTCGGGATCGTGCGGTGGCGGCTGTAAGCGCAGAGGGGCAAGCGCCTTCGTGCGTGGCTGTGGGGGCCTGCAACACGGCCGGGGCATGTAGGACATTGCGACGCGGCGGCTTGTGGGCCTCTATCGGGGCTTCAGGAGGGGGGCGAGCTGGTCGCAGATGGCGGCGGCGAGGGCGTCGATGTCGGTGGCGAAGGCGGGGAGATGGACGATGGCGGAGCAGGCGCGGGCGAGCATGAGGTTGGTGCCGTGGTCCTGCTGCTCGCGGAAGTCGGTGCGCACGCCGACCATGGGCTTGCCGCGTGCGTGGGCATAGCCCATCTCGAAGGCGGTGCCGGAGTCGGCGTCGGGGCCGTCGAGGATGGCGACGAGGACATCGGCTTCCGCCACACCGTCGACGCAGTGGCGGAAGAGGGCGTCGTAGTGGCGGCGGTCGCCGGGGTGCTCGCCCGCGGCGAAGTCCTGGGGCAGGATGACCGAGCAGTCGAGGCGTCGCTCGATGCGCTCGGCCAGTTGGCGGTTCCATCGCCGCTCGGACTGCGAGAAGAGCGGCGCGGCGAAGTAGACGATGGGGCGGTCGGCGGGCTCTTGGGGCAAGTGGCTCGTCCTCCGTAGCGTGTCGGCACGGCGGCGTCGCTGGCGCGGCGGGCGCCATTATAGCCGGGCGGGGCCGCTGGACAAGCGCGACTCGGCCCGGGCCGCTTCCGCGGGGGAGTTGGCCATGTGGATTCGCCGCCGCGGGCCGTTGCCGGAACGCAACATGCGGTGGCCGGCGCTAACCTGTGTTGTAGCAAGCACATGTGTCGCGCGCCGCGCGCAGCCGCCCGGCGGGTGTTGACGAACGTCAACATGGTCCCGCGCCGGGGCGCGGCGCCCGCGCGCGGGTGCCCGTGCCATATGGGGCGTATCCTGTTCCGGCTGTGGGACTTATGGGTTCGCGGAGAATTCCGCGTGCCACGTGTGCGGGTGGCATGCGGTTTGCTTGTGGGGGAGGCTGGGAGGCAGGGTGTGCCATGGAAGGAGCCGCTTGGTCATAGGCCCCGGGGCTGGGCCGGCCCCACAACGAGGACGTCAGCGCTCCGGTACGCGCCGCGACGCGGTGCAGGGAACAGGGTGAGAGTCCCTGGCGATGCCGTCGCTGTGACCGGGAACGACCGCCGCAGGAAGCCACTGCTCGCCTCGAGCGGGCGGGAAGGCGCGGCCAGTAGGCACGAGTGCCCGGAAGCCAGAAGACCTGCCAGAGCGCCCAGTGTCAGTCGAGTCTCCGAGCAGGGGCTGGTCGGCGAGCAGTCTGCCCCGTCGCCTGCCCAGGAGACGGGGCTCGTCGGTTCTGCGAGCACGGAGCCGTCGCGGTCTGGGATGCCCCGGCCAGAGCCCCGGGAACAGGATGTGCTCAGGACAGGAGTGCGTGCAGGATGCGTTTCGCACATGCAGTGGTGGCGATCGTCGCGACGCTCGCGCTGGCGGGTCGGGTCGGCGCGGTGCCGTTGGCTGGGGAATGGACGGCTCTCGCCGGCGGCCCGCTCCACAACGGCATCGCGGACGGCGGCCCCGATAGCTTCGGCGCCGAGCTCTTCGTCACGCCCTTCTCGGGCTCTCGCAACCTCGTGGCTCACTCGTCGGTGGTCGACGCGGACAACACCGCGGTGACGTTCGAGTCGTCGTGGGACGAGGTGGCGCCGGGCGGGGGGGGGGAAGGTGGCGTGGTGATGGCCTACGACGCCACAACCGGCGCCCCGGTGTGGGCGGCCCCGGCCGACGTCGGCAACGTGATCTACGGCTCCACGTCGAGTCCCGCCATCGACACCGCCTCGCGCACCGTCGTCATCGGCAACGGCGACGCCGACTTCGGGCCGGGCTCCGTCTACGGCCTCGACCTCGACACGGGCGCCGTCCAGTGGCACGCGGGGCTCGACGCCCCCGTCGTCAACGCCAGCCCCGCCATCGGCAACGGCGCGGTCTACATCACCGACTTCGAGAGCGGCGCCGGCGCCGGCCAGCTCTATGCCATCAACACCGACCCCGCCCACCCGACCCACGCCGTGGGCGACGTGATGTGGCAGCGCACCATCGGCGGCACCTCGGGGTTATCACCCCTGAGGATGACCAGCAAGGAACCCTCGCGCCGCTCGACGGAGACGCGCTTGAGCGTCGGCGCGCCGTCCACCAGGCACGCACAGATCCGCCCCTGGACG
>CBFDBL010000772.1:0-2875 GCA_965603035.1 uncultured bacterium | reverse complement strand
AGCGCCCGGAGCGGTGGGGGCCAGGCGGCTGGGCGCGAGGAGAAGACGCGTGGCAGGCGGGGAGGCGGCGGAAGAGGCGGAAGAGCGGCGGAGGCACAGAGGGCACGGAGCGGAGGGGGCCAGGAGACAGGGGAGCCGTGGCGCAGAGTCTATGCGAGGCGTCGAGGCACTGGCCGGGTTCCGAGCATCGGCGCGCTCTTCTCCGGCTCGGGGTCGTCCGCGGCTGCTTCTCTGTGTGCTCTGTGCCTCTGTGGCTGATCGCCTCTTCCTGGCTCGCCTTCGGCGTCCGGCGCTGGGGGAAGGACGTCGTGGTCGAGGCGGCGCGGCCCTGACGCTCCGCCTCCAGCGCTGACGCTCGAGAAAAAGGCACCCGGGGCCCGCTTCTCGGGGCGCGCAACATAAGATGCTGCTATATATAGAGATGTGGCGTGCGCGTGCCGGATGTCCGATTCGGCGCAGTGGATGTCCGATTCGGCGCAGTGGATATCCGCGGCGTCAGGAACGGGCTGCCGGGGGTGGACCGGGGTGCGTGGGCGCGTGGCAGCGCGCGCTGGGGCGGTCGGCCCGATGGGCAGGGCGGCCGTGATAATGCGATGGACGGTGAGGCGGTCGCGCACGGCAAGCCACCGCAAGGGGTAGTGCTCGGCCTGCTGGAGTCTGGCGCGTGGTGGGGCAGGGCGCCCGCGCGCGGCGTCCGCGCGCGGACGAGTCGCTTGCAAATCCCGCCAGAGTCTGTATGATCGAGGGACCTGTGGCTGCCAACTGTGAGATGCGACGGTGCCGGCGGTGGGCGGCGCTTCGCTGACCACCACCGGAAGGAGAAGGCATATGGTGCGCCGGATGCGCGGGACGGGTCGTCGGGCAGCGGGCTTCACCTTGATCGAGCTGCTGGTCGTCATTGCGGTGATCATCCTGCTGATGGCGATCCTCGTGCCTGTGCTCCAGATGGCGGCGGCCCAGGCGCGCAAGACCCAATGCCTGTCGAACACCAAGCAGCTCGGCGCCGCCCTGACGGCCTACCACGGCAACTTCAGGGGCTTCCTGCCCTCGCCCGCCCACTCCGACGCCACGCCCGACCTCAATGCCGAGGCCTACTGGGACGGCGACCCCAACTTCCGCGACGAGAGCAACCCGACCGACCAGCCGCCCTACACGTGGAAGGGCAAGATCATCAACTACATCGGCACCGCCGATGAGGACAACCCCGACCAGAAGTACCAGGTCTTCAAGTGCCCGGCGGTCCGGCTCTTCAAGGGCCACAAGAGCTTCTACGGCGCCAACGCCTACCTCGCCATGCACTGCAACCCCGAGCGGCTCAAGGACAGCGACGGCTACTTCAACATGACCCACATGGACGACATCGAGCAGACGTCGAAGACGTTCCTCGTCGGCGAGAACAACACGGGTCACTGGGCCGTGAAGCCGGCGGAGAACCCTCGTGAGAGCAGCGACTTCGGCTCGGAGAGCGACGGCGCGAAGTGCCACGCGCGGCACCGCAACGTGAGCTCGTGGGTCTACGGCGACGGCCACAGCGCGCCCTTGACGATCATCCAGAACGAACAGCGCCACTGCGAGCTCTGGGTCGCCAACAAGGCGGAGCACCGGCAGAGCTACGCCCGTTAGCCGCATCGCGATGGACGGCCTGAGCTGCGATCTGTGCGGGAAGGCGCTCCTGGCGGACGAGCCGGTCCGCTACGAGGCGCGCATCGAGGTCTACGCCGCCTACGACCCCCTCGAGCTGACCCCCGACGACCTGGCGCGAAACCACGGCGCCGAGATCCGCGCGCTCCTGGCCCGCATGGCCGACATGGACCCCCAGGCACTCGAGGACGCCGTCCACAAGGAGTTCCGCTTCGACCTGTGCATGGCCTGCCAGCGGCGCTACCTGCGGGACCCACTGTGCCGTGCGGGCCGTGCCGCCGGCTCGTGAGGGCGCGATGAGACGCAAGGAGCTGATCGTCGGGCTGGTGCTCTTGGCGCTGGTGGGCATCGCGGCCACGGCGCGCCTGTCGGGCATGACGCCCGCGCTCTTCGGCCCGCAGTTCGCCACGCCGCGGCCGGGGCGCGGGTCCCGGCAGCCCGGCGATGCCAGGGAGCCGGGCGAGGGCCTCGGCCGCCTGATCTGGCCGCCCCAGCGCCTGCGCTACCGGCCCAAGGGCACCGAGGCGAGCACCCTGTTCGACGCCGCCGAGCGCATCTTCGTCGAGGGCCTCCACGACGCCGCCATCGCGGCCTACCGCCGCTTCCTCGAAACCTACCCCAGGCAGCGAGCCTGCGAGATCGCCAGCTTCCGCATCGGCCAGTGCCTCACCCTCGCCGAGCGCCACGACGAGGCCGCAGACCACTACGAGCAGTTCCTCACCACCTACCCCGACTCCGCCCTGCGGCCCATCGCCCTGCTGTGGAGCGGCATCCACCACGCCGAGCTCGGCAAGCGCGACGTCGCCCGCGCCCGGCTCCAGGAGGTGGTCGACAACCACGCCGCCACGCCCTTCGCCGACGGCGCGCGCCAGCGCCTCGACGCCCTCGACGCCCGGCCCGCGCCCCAGCCCGCCCCCTCCACCGCGTCGGACACGCCCTAACCCACTGGGACTCATAGGCTTGCGGGAGGCGCCCGCCCGGGACGGCGCCCGGCAAGCCCCGCGCCGCGGGCGACCGCGCGCCTGTGGGGGTAAACTCCGTAAGGGGAATGCCGATAATGGTATACAGGTTCGGGCAGAGGGGAGAGTCCGGAGCGTCACACTGGAGGTGGGCGATGACGGGTCACCTGGGACGGACAGCGCGCGGCGCCAGGCGTGGGCCGCGCGGCGCGTTCACCATCGTCGAGCTGATGGTGACGATGGGCATCATCGTGCTGCTCACCATGCTGTTCCTC
>CBFDBL010000771.1:0-2879 GCA_965603035.1 uncultured bacterium | reverse complement strand
TGAGGATCGTGGCGGAGCCGGGTGGGTCGGAGATGGTCGTGCCGACGTGACGGACCGCGACGACCACGTAGCCCTGGCTCGCGAGGGTCTCGACGTAGGTCGGGCACTGGGTCTCGTAGGCGGGCGCGCCGTGCGAGAAGATGATGAGGGGCCACTTGTGCGCCCGCGACACGGGTGCATCCCAGATGGCGGAGGGCGACGGCACCCGCACCGTGACGAGCGGGTGCCTGTAGACCAGGTAGCTGGCCCGCTCGCCCTCGGTCCCCGGCTCCGCGGGGTACCAGATCGCCAGCGGCAGCGTGCGCCCGCGCCCTTCGTCCACCGCCGTCACGCGCCGGTAGCCGACCGCCCACGGGCCCATGTAGTCCACCGGCCGCGTGGGCGCGCGCGAGCAGCCCTGGGCCACCGCCAGGCCCAGCCACAACACCATGGAGGCGGCGACCCGCTCAGGCGCGCGCCATCCGATCGCCTTCGCCTCCCCTGGCCTGCTCATCGGCACTCCCTGTCATTCCCCCCGCGCGTTCGCTGTGCGCCACACGGCCCATTATAGCCGCGCCGCCGTCCCCTCGCCAGCCGGCCCCGCCGGCGGTCGAGGCGATGCCGGAGGCGAGGGCAAGGCCCCGCGTCGTGCGGCGCTGGGCGACGTGGTGCGAGCGGAGCGGTTTGACAGTGCGCGGGGCGGCTGCTACGATGCCGCGCCGAGATGAGCACCGATACGCCCCTGGAGCACTCCCTGGTCATGAGGCAAGGCTGGGTCGGCGGCGCGCTGATCCTGGCGCTGCTCGCGCTCTTCGGCGGGTGGGCCGCCGTCCTGCTCGCGCGCAGCCGGCGCCCTCCGCCGCCACTGCCGCCCTACGAGCTGCCCCAGCTCGCCGCCGACGAGCCGCTGCCCGCGCCGCCGGACGTGCCGCTGGCCGAGCGACAGGCCCTCGTCTTCACCAACCACGCGGAGCCGCAGAGCCTGGACCCCGCGCTGATGACGGGCGTGCCGGAGATGACGATCGCGCTCGGCCTGTTCGAGGGGCTCACGGGCCTGCACCCCAGGACCCTCCAGCCGGTGCCCGGCGCTGCCGAGCGCTGGGAGGTGTCGCCCGACGGCCGCTCCTACGTCTTCCACCTCCGCAGGGCGCAGTGGAGCAACGGCGACCCGGTGAGGGCCGGCGACTTCGTCTTCGCCTGGCGCCGCGCGCTCGCGCCCGCGACGGCGGCCGAGTACGCCTACATGCTCTTCTGCATCGACGGCGCCCGGGCCTTCAACGCCGGCGACCACGACGTCCCGAGCCGCATCGCCGCCCGCGCCCGCGACGATCTCACCCTCGAGGTCACCCTCGAGCATCCCGTCGCCTACTTCCTCGAGCTCGCTGCCTTCGCCACCTGCTTCCCCCTGCACCCCGACACCGTCCGGGAGCACGGCGACCGCTGGACCCGCCCCGAGCACATGGTCTCGAACGGGCCCTTCGTCCTCGCCGAGTGGCGCCAGCAGCAGCACGTCCTGCTGAGGAAGAACCCGCGCTACTGGGACGCCGCCCGCGTGGCGCTCGACGAGATCCGCGTCCTGCCCATCGACGACGCCGAGACCGCCCTCAAGCAGTTCCGCAACCGCGAGGTCCACTGGATCCGCAGCATCCCCGCCCCCAAGGTCGCCGCCGCCGCACGACTGCCCGGCTTCCGCTACGCACCCGAGTACGGCACCTACTTCTATCGCTTCAACGTCACCCGCCCGCCGCTCGACGACCCGCGGGTCCGCACGGCGCTCGCGCTGGCGATCGACAAGGACTCGATCGCCCGCTACCTGCTGCGCGGCGGCCAGCGCCCGGCCCGCAGCTTCGTCCCGCCTATCCTGCCGCCCTACGAGCCCGTCGAGGGGCCCGCCTGCGACCCCGCGCGGGCGCGCGCGCTGCTGGCCGAGGCGGGCTTCCCAGGGGGCCGAGGCTTTCCCGCGCTCCAGCTCCTCTACAACACGAGCGAGTCGCACAAGCTCATCGCCGAGGCCGTCCAGCACATGTGGCGCAGCGAGCTCGGCGTCCGCATCGAGCTGCTCAACCAGGAGTGGAAGGTCTACCTCGACTCGATGTCGCGCCTGCGCTACGACATTGCCCGCTCGTCGTGGATCGGCGACTACGGCGACCCCAACACCTTTCTCGACATGTTCGTCACCGGCGGCGGCAACAACCGGACCGGCTGGAGCCACCCGCGCTACGACCGGCTCGTCGCCGACGCCGCCCGCGAGCCCGACCGCGCGCGACGCTTCGGCCTCCTCCGCCAGGCCGAGCGCATCCTCGTCGCCCGCGAGATGCCCATCGTGCCCATCTACTTCTACGTCAACACCTACCTCGTCCAGCCGAGCGTGCTCGGCGTCTACGACAACGCGCGCAACGTCCACCCCTTCCAGTACATCGCCATCGCCGCGGAGCCCGTGCCGTGATCGCCTTCATCCTGCGACGTCTCGCGGCCGCTCTCGGCGCCCTGCTCGCCATCGTCGTCCTCTCGTTCCTGCTCATGCGGCTCGTGCCCGGCGGACCCTTCACCCAGGAGAAGGGCGTGCACCCCGCGATCCTCGAGCACCTGAGGGCCAAGTACCACCTCGACGAGCCGATGTGGAGGCAGTGCGGGCGCTACGTGGGCGACCTGCTCCGCGGCGACCTCGGCCCGTCGCTCAAGCGGCCGGGCAGGTCGGTGAACGAGATCCTGGCCGAGGCCTTCCCCCGTTCGGCGCTCCTGGGCGCCACGGCGCTCTGCATCTCGCTGCTCGTCGGCGGCCTCGCGGGCGTCTACGCCGCACTCCACCACAACACGGCCCGCGACTACGTCGCCATGGGCATGGTCATGGTCGGCGTCTCCATCCCCCTTGCCCCCGAATTCGCGGACCTTCCGCCCTC
>CBFDBL010000770.1:0-2881 GCA_965603035.1 uncultured bacterium | reverse complement strand
CTTCGCCGAGATGGCCGCCGCCGTCGCCAAGCTCGGCAAGTTCCTCACCGTCCGCAAAGACGGCAAAGGCGACTTCACCACCATCCAAGCCGCCATCGACGCCGCACCGCCGAACAGCCTGATCGAGGTGCAGGACAATGCCGCCTATGTGGAGGCGGTCACCATCGAGAAGGCGAAGACGGGGCTGACCCTGCGAGGTCAGAGCGGTACGTGGCCCATCATCGCGTCCCGCCGAGAGGCAGGATCGGTAACAAGGCTGTTCTCGGTACACGCACCCAGTACGAAGGTCGAACGCATCATCCTGGCGCACGGAAATCCTGGTGGAATGCTTCCCTGTGCCCTCTACGTGGGTGCGGTGCCCTTCTCTTTGAGGTCGGCTATCCTCTACACTGCCGGAGGGGCACACGCCATCGAGACACAGGGCCCGGGCCGATCAGGCTTCAGCTCGTGCGTGTCCTTCGGTCAGGTGAGACTCCGCAGCCCAGGTTCCTTCAGAGACTCGCTTCTGTTCCCGCCGAAATGCGTCGGAGGCGACGCAGGTCACATGAGCTCCTTCGAGAACTGCGTCATCAGAGAAGTGTACACCGGCAACGGCGGAGGGCTCGATTTCCAGTTGCGTACGTGCACCATCTTCGAGGCGGTGAATCTGGTCCCTGGACGCTTCACCCTGCGCGACTGCATCGTGGGCCGCCTGCCTTCTGCAAAACAAGCTCGTATAACGCACTGCAACATCGTGAGCCCACCGGCTGCCGAGGTCCGGGCAAACCTCGGAGACGGCTGTTTCAGCAGGGACCCGCAGTTCCGCGACCCCGAGAACCTCGACTACCGCCTCAAGCCGACGAGCCCCTGCCGCAAGCGGGCGTCGGACGGTGGGGACATCGGGTGCCGCTTCACCCCCGAGATGCTGGAGATGCTGAAGCTGGCGCACGAGCTGCGGCGGAAGGGGATCATCAAGTTCTGATGCGTGGCTCGTGATGCGTGATGCGTGATGCGTGAGCGGAGAGGAGAGGCCTGGAGCTCGCGGCTTGCAGCGTGCCGCTCGATGCCTGCCGGGGGTGAGGAGGTGTGTGCGTTGGCCGAGGGCGTTCGCATCACGTGCACGAAGTGCCAGGCGGCGCGCGTCGTCGGGCCGGAGGCGAGGCCTGGGACGCGCCTGGTGTGCGAGCAGTGCGGCGCGGAACTGGTGGTGCCGAGGCCACGGGATGCCGAGACCCTCGTCGGGCCGTCGGGTGCCGGGACGGGCGCGCGGGCGCCGAGCGTCGAGGAACGCAGCTTCGGCGACTACGAGCTGCTCGAGGAGATCGCGCGGGGCGGGATGGGCATCGTCTACAAGGCGCGTCAGACGAGCCTGGGCCGGGTGGTCGCGCTGAAGATGATCCTGGCCGGACAACTGGCCTCGGAGGCCGAGGTGGCGCGCTTCCGCACCGAGGCCGAGGCCGCCGCAGGGCTCCAGCACCCGAACATCGTGGCGATCCACGAGGTCGGCCAGCACCACGGCCAGCACTACTTCTCGATGGACTACGTCGCGGGGCCGAGCCTGGGCGACCTGGCGCGCCTGGGGCCGCTGGCGCCGCGGCGCGCGGCCGCCTACGTGCGGACCATCGCCGAGGCGATCCACTACGCGCACGGGCAGGGCACGCTGCACCGCGACCTCAAGCCGTCGAACATCCTGCTCGACGCGCGCGACCGGCCCCGCGTGACCGACTTCGGCCTCGCCAAGCTCGCCGACGCCGGCAGGAGCCTGACGGTGACGGGCGCCGTGGTCGGCACGCCGAGCTACATGTCGCCCGAGCAGGCCGCGGGCGGCCGCCGCGGCGAGGTGGGGCCGGCCAGCGACGTCTACTCCCTGGGCACGATCCTCTACGAGCTGCTCGTCGGACGCCCGCCCTTCGACGCCGAGACGACCCTCCGCATCGTGCTCCAGGTGCTCGAGGCCGAGCCGCTCTCGCCCCGACGGCTGAACCCCAGCGTGCCGCGAGACCTCGAGACCATCTGCCTGAAGTGCATGGCGAAGAGCCCCGCCCGCCGCTACGGCTCGGCGCAGAAGCTGGCCGACGACCTGGGCCGCTACCTCGACGGCGAGCCGATCCGCGCCCGCCCGCCGGGGCTCGCAGGCCGGGTGGCCCGCTGGGCGCGGCGGCGCCCCGCCCTGGCGGTGACGATGGCGGCGCTCGCGCTCTTCTACGCCCACCACCTCGTGTGCCTGCACGTGCTCGGGGAGCCGGGCGAGGGCGGGGCGTTCCATCGGCTCGCGACCCGGCTCGTGCTGGTCTGGCTGGTGGGGGCCGCGGCGTTCCAGAGCCTGGCCCGACGGCCGGACGCCAGCAGGGCCATCACCTACGCCTGGGCGGCGATGGACGTGGTGCTGTTCACCTGCCTGCTGCTGGCGGGCAACGGGCCGCAGAGCTCGCTGCTCGTCGCCTACCCGCTGCTGGTGGCCGGGGCGGCGCTGCGCTTCCGCCTCGCGCTGGTGTGGCTGGTGACCGGGCTGTGCATGGCAGGGTACCTGTGGACGGTGCTCGACGCCCTCTGGCGTCGGCCGCACCTGGCACCCGCGCCCAAGGCCCTGCTGCCGTTCGTGCTGAGCCTGGGCATCATGGGCCTGATCCTCCACCTGCTCCTGCGGCGCATGCGCCAGCTCGGTTCGGGCGACACGGCGGCCGACGGCGCCCGTCGGTGAGGCCTGGCCGAGGCGGCGTGCCTACCGCGCGGGCGGCTCGCCGGCGTGGAACCCGCGGCCGCCGCCGTAGAGGGTGCTCTCGGGGACGAGGAACTCGACCTCGAGGCCCTGGTAGCGGAACTGGTCGAGGAACGCCGGGGGCAGCGTGCGCGGCGCAACGACGGCCCAGAGGCGGATCCTGCCGTCGGTGTGGCCCGTGGC
>CBFDBL010000769.1:0-2882 GCA_965603035.1 uncultured bacterium | reverse complement strand
CCTGGACAGGATTATAGAGGGCGCACCCTGGGGGGTCAAGCTTGCCGAGATGGGTGAGTCTGCCCCCCGACTGGTGGACTCGCCCTCCCGCTGGTATCATGGGTGGCCACGTGTTCCGCTGCCTTCGGGGCCTCGACAGGAAGGAAGCGTCTATGCAGCGTCGGCTGCGTGCCCTCGCGCTTTGCCTCGCGGTTTGCTCCTGCGCGTCCAGCGGCGAGCGCACGCTGCGTGCCTGGGTGGAGAGCGAGAGCTACGCGGCGCAGAACGGCTCGACGGCAGCCTTCTACGCCATGCCTGGGGCCTCGGGCGGGCGCATCGTCGACAGCGACTGGGGCGGCAAGCCGGGGGCGTTCCTCCGCTACCGCATCGCGCTCCCCGCGGCCATGGCGAAGGTGTGGGTGGCGCTCCGCTACGCGCGGGCGATGGGGGGGCCGTCGGTGGTGCGGCTCCAGCTCGATGGGCGGCCTGAGCGGGCGGTCGAGCTGCGTCTGCCATCGACGGGCGGCTGGGGGTTCCGCGAGCACGAGTGGCGCTTCGCCCAAGCCGAGCTGCCAGGCGTCGGCGCAGGGGCCCATACGCTCGAGATCCGCTCAGAGCGTCCCCGCAACAACGTCAACACCGACGGCTTCTTCCTGAGCCCTCAGCCCATGGACGTCGCGCGGGCCACCCCGCCTGCGCTCGTCCGCACCCGCAAGCTCGACTTCGACGCGCTGAGCGCCGCCGTCCGACACCTCGCCGACGAGTTCGGCCAGGCCTATCCGAAGGCGGAGGAGTTCCTCGCCCGCATCGACAGCGTGCGGCGGCTTCAAGAGGCCGGCGAGGCGTTCGACGCGCTCGCCTACGAGGCGCTGGTCGCGTCCAACCCGCTGCTCGACTTCCCTGCGCTGGTCTTCACCCGCCGGCATCCGCTCGGCGGGCAGCACTACGCCTACACCGAGTCGCTGAGCTGGACCCGCGACCGGCCGCGCGTCTGGCGGCCTGGCTCCTCGCTGTGCACCATCGATCCACGGCGCCGCGACGGCAAGGTGACCGTGCTCCTCGACTCGCCCGAGGGCGTGATCCGCGACCCCGACGTGCACTGGGACGGCTCGAGGATCCTTTTCGCCCACAAGAAAAGCCTCGACGGCGACGACTACCACCTCTACGAGATGGACGCGGCGACCCGACGGGTGCGGCAGCTCACCAGGGACGCGGGCTTCGCCGACTACGAGGCCTGCTACCTGCCCTGCGGCGACATCGTGTTCAACTCGACCCGCTGCGTCCAGAGCGTCGACTGCTACCCCGTCCCCGCCTCGAACCTCTATCGCATGGACGCCGACGGCCGCAACATCCACCGCCTGACGGTGAACCACGTGCACGACAACTTCCCCTGCGTGCTCGGCGACGGCCGCGTGATGTTCACCCGCTGGGAGTACAACGACCGCTGGGTGCTCCACGTGCAGGGCCTCGCGGTGATGAACCCCGACGGCACGGGCACGACGGCGCTCTACGGCAACAACTCCTTCTGGCCCATCTCGATGCTTCACGCCCGGCCGATCCCCGGCACGAGTCGGATCGTCTGCACCCTCTCGGGACACCACGACGTGGACCAGTGCGGCGAGGTCGGGGTATTCGACGTGGGGCGCGGGCGGGAGGAGGCCGAGGGCTGCGTGCACCTGTGGCCGCCGCGCAAGATCGCGCCGACCCGCGACGAGTACTACTGGCGCCGGCTGCCCGCGCTCTACCAGTATCCCTGGCCGCTCTCCGACCGCTTCTTCCTCGTCTCGTGTCGGCCGAAGGGGCGGCGGCACTTCGGCATCACCCTCATCGACACGTTCGGCAACCAGGTGCTGCTCCACGAGGAGGCCGACATCTCGTGCAGCTCGCCCATGCCGCTGGCGCCGCGACGCAGGCCGCCGGCCATCCCGTCACACGTGGACCACGCCAGCGCCGAGGCGACGGTCTACCTGGCCGACGTCTACCAGGGCCGCGGCCTGGCCGGCGTGGAGCGGGGCAGCGTCAAGGCCCTGCGCATCGCCGAGATGGTCAACCGCCCGACGGGCACGCGCCACTGGGCGGGGATGGACGGCACCCCGCCGATGGGCCTGTGCAGCAGTTGGGACGCCAAGCGCGTCGTCGGCACCGTGCCCGTCGCGCCCGACGGCTCTGCGCTCTTCACCGTGCCCGCGGGCAGGGCCGTCTACTTTCAGCCGCTCGATGCGAAGGGCCGGGCGCTGGCGTGGATGCGAAGCTGGGCCACCCTCCAGCCCGGCGAGAGCCTCGCATGCGTCGGCTGCCACGAGAGCAAGCTCGAATCGCCGCCTGCCAGCCTGCGTCCTGCGTCGTCGCGGCGGCCCGTCCGCCCGACGCCCTGGCACAACGGCGACCAGGCCTTCTCATTCCACGCCGACGTCCAGCCCGTGCTCGACCGCGCCTGCATCCGCTGCCACGACCACGGTCACCCCAAGGGCATCGACCTGCGGGGCGACGCGACCGACGCCTTCAGCCTCGCCTACGAGCACCTGCGGCTCTTCGTCAAGGTGCCCGGCACCCGCCAGGACCCGCCCATGATCCCCGCGCGATCCCAGGGCGCCATCGCCAGTCCGCTCATCCGCATGCTCGAGGAGCGCCACCACAAGGTGAAGCTGTCGGCCGACGAGTGGGACCGCCTGGTGACGTGGGTCGACCTCAACGCCCCCTACTACGGCACGTACGCGATCACCCGCTACGACGCCAACTTCGGGCGGTGCGTGGTGAGGGACGCGCGGCCGCTCTGGGAGGCGCTCGGCGAGCGCTGCTTCCGCTGCCACAAGGCCGCCTCGCGGGTGCCGGGCGTGCCCGAGGGCGGCTTCGGGCGGTTCGGCCCAGTCGCCGATAGCCGGGTCCGGCCCACCGGTGCGCAG
>CBFDBL010000768.1:0-2883 GCA_965603035.1 uncultured bacterium | reverse complement strand
GAGGAGGAGTCGATCTGCCGCGACACCGCGAGCAGCGATCCGCTCGTGCTCTTCGCCCTGCTCGAGCTCTACGAGGCGACCCGCTGGAAGGCCTACCTCGACCTGGCTCAGCGCGTGGGCGACAACGCGCTGGCGTCGCGCGTCCACAAGGGCCTCTTCGTCGAGAGCCAGGCGCACGTCTACGCGCGCCTCGACGACCCGACGCCGCTCGCGCTCCTGCACCTGCGTGCCACGACGCTCGGGCTGAAGCAGAGGCCGCCCGCCTTCTGGGGCGGTCGCGGCTACTTCCACCGCCCCTACGACGGCGAAGGCCGCACCTACGACGTCCGCGTCATCTACACCCAGCGACGCGGGACGCCACCAGGACCGTAACGGGAGGGCAAGGCTCCTGCCGAGCCGCCGTCCGCCTCTGCGGACGGACCCCACTGGGCGCGTCCCGCCGCTTCGCGGCTCGGCTGGAGCCTCGCCCTCCCACAGCTCGCGGATGCTCGCAAATCGCACCGCCGGTGGTGACTTCGCGTAGGCGGCTGGATACAATGGGGTGGGAAGGGTACGGAACATGTCCCAGCGCTCCCGCCTCGCCAGGCATCGCGTGCGGCTGCGGCCGCCGGACCACGCCGAGCAACGCGACGGACGGCACCTGCTCGTCTGGGGCGACGTCCCCCACTGGATGGTCGTGGACGGCGAGCTGCGGGCCTTCCTCGAGGCGCTCGACGGGACGGAGCCGCTTGGGGCGCTCATCCGCTCGCGGCCGGCGTGGGCGTCGGCCCGGCGCGCGCTGGAGACGTCGGTGGGCGAGCTGCTGTCGCGCGGCGCGGCCGAGGACGCCGACGAGCCCCGGCGCGCCGAGGAGCCCGACGACGACGCGCTCCTGCCCATCGAGAACGTGGCGGTGAACGTCACGCGGCGCTGCAACCTGCGGTGCCGCTTCTGCTACAACCTCGAGAGCCTGACGGCGTCGGCAGAGGGCGAGCTGACGGCCCCCGAGATCATCGCCTTCGTCGAGACGACGCGGCCCTTCCTTGCGGAGAAGCCGTCGCTGACGTTCCTCGGCGGCGAGCCGCTGCTCTGCCCCGACAAGCTGCTCGAGCTGGCCGACTACGGCCGCGGGCGCGAAGCGCGTCGGGCTCCAGGTCCAGGTCTCGCTCGACGGGCACACGGCGGAGCACAACGACGCGGTCCGCGGGCAGGGCGCCTACGCGCGCGCCGTCGCGGGCGTGCGCACCCTCGTGCGCGGCGGCGCCTACACCATCGTGAGCATGGTCTGCCATCGGGGCAACCTGCCGCACCTCGGGGCCTTCTACGACCTGGCCAGGTCGCTCGGCGTCCACGAGGCGCGCTTCATCCCGCTCAAGCTCATGGGCGGCGCGCCGGCGACCGAGCTCGAGCCCGTGCCGATGCGGGAGCTGATGCTCGAGGCCTTCGGGCTCTTCACCCGGCGGCCCGAACTGCTGGCGTTGACCGGCCGCGACGCCTTCTCCATCATGGCCAACACGTGCCGCTACTCGAGCCGCCGGCAGTCGTGCGGCACCGGCCTCCAGACCCTCCTGCTCGATGCCGACGGCACGCTCTACCCGTGCCTGAACACCAACGTGGGGGAGCTGCGGGTGGCGAACGTGCGCGACGCGGGCTTCGACTTCGCGCGCGTGTGGCGGGGCTCGCCGGTGCTGCGGCGGGTTCGCGAGGCGAGCTTCGTCGGCAACGCGCAGCGGCCGTGCTCGCGCTGCCTGGTGCGCTACTGGTGCCTGGGCGGCTGCCGCGGCGAGACCCTCGCGACGACGGGCGACCTGAGCGGCCCCGCCTGGAACTGCGCCGATCTGCGCAGGACGGTCGTCGAGATGCTCTGGCTGCTCGCCGAGCGCCCCGACTTGGTCAAGCCCGCGACCCACGTGTGCTGAGGAGGCGCGACGATGAAGGCCATCGCCCAGAGCCTCGTGCCCAGCAGCATGCCCTACGTCCACCTCGGCTACACCGCGGCCACCGCCACGGTCTCGGGCCCTGCCGCCGGGGGGATCCTGTTGGGTTGCAGCCTCGCCGTCGTTTTGCTACTATGCACGCCGGTGCTCGCCGTTCGCGCGCTGCTCGGCGAGCGGGGACGCGGCTATCGGACTCTGTTCGGCCGCCTGCGAGCGGCAGCGTGGGTCGCAGGGCTCGGCATTGCCTGCGTCCTTGTCGCGTTCGCGCTCGCCGTGGCGGCCAACACCTACCTTGTGGAGGGTGTGCCGTGAAGGTCTTCGCGCAGAGCCTCGTGCCGACGCGCATCCCGTACATCCACCTCGGGTACCTGGCGGCGACGGCCACGAGGCCGCACCCCACGCTGCTGGGCTCGTCGCTGGTGCTGCTCGTGGTCGGCGCCTGGCTGGCGCTCAAGGTGGCGGTCGGCAAGACCAAAGGGGGGTACACGGCGTTCCATGTGCGGCTGAGGAAGGGCGTCGTCCACGTGGCCGTCGGGGCCGTCCTCCTGGTGTTCGCCTTCGGGGGCTTGGCGCTGGCCTATGCGAAGGCGAAGCTCGCGTACCGACGGCCTGTCACGATGACGCGAATCCACATGTATGTGATCGAGCGCGACATCGGGCAGCTCCTCGAGCAGGGCAAGAGCGTGCCGGAGGACCCTCGCCTGCTGGTAACGGACACCAGCGAATACCGCCTCCAGGACGGCTGGTTCCACGCGATGCGGCTCGAGAGGACGGAGCGCGAGGGACGGACGCTCTACGCCGTGGTGAGCGCCGGGCCGGACGGGGAGTTCGGGACGGACGACGATCTTCGCTCGAAGGGCGTCAGCTCGGGGCCGCAGGAGCCCGCGGGCGAGCCGGCCGGCGCAGGGACGTCTGGCGGCTAGCCTGGCTCAGGCGCGGCGGCGGCGCGCGAGGGCGAGGAGGCCGA
>CBFDBL010000767.1:0-2900 GCA_965603035.1 uncultured bacterium | reverse complement strand
CAGACGAGCTGGGCGTGTCCTCGTGGTGTGCCCAGCCCGAGTTCCCTTCTCCGGTTGCGGTCGAAGGCAGCGATGTGCTATAGTCCGGGCGAAGGGGAAAGTGCGCGATGCGCATCCGATGCCCAGAGTGCGGGGAGGTGGTGGTCGCGCTCGACGAGGCGAAGAGCGCGAAGGGCAAGTGCCCGCACTGCGGCGCGACCTTCGACGTGGCGGCGGCCGAGCGCGTCGGGCTGAGCCCGGGCGACACCCTCGACGACTACCGCATCGACGGCCTCATCGGCCGAGGCGGCATGGCCACGGTCTACCGGGGCACCCAGCTCTCGCTCGATCGCCCCGTCGCCATCAAGGTCCTGGCGGCCGGCCTCGCGCAGCGGCGGCCCTTCGTCGAGCGCTTCCGCCGCGAGGCCCTCCTGCTCGCCCAGCTCTCCCACCCCCACATCGTCCGCATCCTGAGCGTCGGCTCCGACGAAGGCCTCCCCTACCTCGTGATGGAGTACGTCGACGGCGAGAGCCTGCGCGCCCGGCTCGTCCGCGAGGGCCGGCTCCCGCTCCACGCGGCGCTCGAGCTCATCGACCAGGTCGCAGCGGGCCTCGCCTACGCACACGAGCACGGCGTCCTGCACCGCGACATCAAGCCCGGACTTCGGGATCGCGCGGCTCATGGACCCCGGCGGGGCGCTCGGCGGGCGGCTGACCCTCGACAGCGCGCCCATGGGCTCGGCCCACTACATGGCCCCCGAGCAGATGAAGGACGCGGCGCACGTGGACGCCCGCTCCGACGTCTACGCCCTCGGGGTCCTGCTCTACGAGCTGCTCACCGGCGAGCTGCCCATCGGCCAGTTCAAGCCCGCCAGCAAGCTGGCGCCGGGCGTCCCCACGGCCCTCGACCGCGTGGTCCGCACCGCGCTCGCCGCCTCGCCCGACGAGCGGTTCGACTCGATGGCCGACTTCCGCGCCGCGCTCGACCGCGCCGTGGTCATCGCGGCGCCCACGCGCATCCGAGCCGCCAGGCGCCACCCGCGGGCCGCCCCGCCCAGCACCCTGTCCCTCGTCCCCATCGTCGCCGCCGTCGCCGCCGTCCTCGCCGTCGGCCTCGCCATCGCCTACCTCACCACACGCAAGCCCGCCGCCACGCCGCCGCCGCGCGCCGTCGCGCCGCCCGCCACCCCCGCAAGCCCCGAGCCACGACCCCCAGCCCCGACCACCGCCACACCCCCCAAGCCCAAGCCACCCAAGCCCAAGCCCAGGCCCAGGCCGAAGCCCAAGCCCCCTGCCCCACGGCCCGAGCCCACACACCCACCCCCGCAGCCCAAGCCCGTCAAGCGGCCCGAGCTGCCGCCAGGCCCCACCCCCGAGCCCTACACCCTCGTCGTCACCACGCGCATCGACGGCGTCTCCGACCTCGTCCTCACCCCCGGCGCACTGCACTGGGAGCACCGCAAGCACCACCGCCCAGGCACCGCCCGAGGCCACAGGATCGCCAGCATACCCACCGTCCTCAACGGCCGCCCCTGGTTCCCCGACTGGGTCGGCAACCGCAGCGACCCCATCCGCTCGCGCCGCCTGCCCAAGAGCTTCGCCGGCTGGAAGTGCGAGGTCAGCAAGCTCTCCGGCCGCGGCTCCGTCTCGCTCGTCCACGCAGGCGATCGCAAGATCGTCGTCCGCTTCAGCGACGACAAGGCGGGCAGCGACGACTACCAGGCCAGGATCTACCTCGCCCCCGGCGCCGCGGGGCCGCGCTGAGCTGCGGCCCCCCGCGCGTCGAGTGCCGCAGCCCGCCGTGTCCATAGTCCCAGCAACTATGGCAACACTTCAGCGAAATGGTGAGTCGGGGGAGACAGCTCTTCCTGGAGGAAGCGTTGCGAGCTATGAACGCCGCCGCCCTGCCCTGTCGGCGGCCTGGCCGCGCTGGTGGCGCCAGGCGGCGGGCGAGAGGCCGACGTGCTTGCGGAAGGCGCGGAGGAAGGCGGGGTAGCTGCCGAAGCCGCTGTGGTAGGCGACGGCGCGGACAGGGGTGTCGGTGCCTTCGAGCTGGATCATCGCGAACTCGACGCGGGCGGCGGCGAGCTCCTGGAGGACCGTGCGCCGGCCGGCACGGCGGAAATGGTGCTGGAGGGTACGCAGGCTCACGCCGAGCGCCTCGGCGACGTGGCGCGGGCCGATGCGGTCGCTCTCGCCGGTGTCGAGCACGCGCCAGTCGAACCGCTCGGTGCAGCGGCGCTCGATCCAGATCAGGGCCTGGTCGACCAGCGGGTCGCACACGGCGTGTCGATCGGTGGAGAGGCGCGGGACGAGGGTCGGCGGGATCAGGATGTTGCGATCGGGCGGGCGGCCGCCGTCCATCAGGTGGCCGAGCAGCTCGGCGGCGCGGCGGCCCACCTCGGCGTAGTCGAAACGCACGGCGGTCAGCGCGGGCGGCAGCCCGCAGAGGACGGGATCGTCGTCGGCCGCCACAAGCGCGAGGTCCTGAGGGATGCGGAGTCCGCGCGCCACGGCCAGGTCCACGATCGCCCGGGCGAAGTCGGGTCGCGCGACGAGCAGGCCCACCGGCGGGAGGAGGCGCTCGAGCCAGTCGCCGAGGCGGCGCATGACCTGCTTCCACCAGCGCCGCGAGCTCGCGTAGGTGACGAAGGTCCGCGCCTTCCCGACCCGCAGCCCGCGACGGCGGAGCTGGAGCGCGAACTCGGTGTGCTCGATGCCCGACTGGGTCTGCTTGGCGAACCCGACGTAGGCGAAGCTCGCGCAGCCGTGGTCGGCGAGGTGGTGCGCGGCCAGCCGGCCCGCGGCGTACCGGTTCTCGAGCACGCGGACCAGATCGTGGTGGATCAGGCCCCACGAGACCTGCACGACAGGCACGCCGGCCGTCGCGAGCCCTGGGCCGCGCCCTTTGCGCGTCGTCG
>CBFDBL010000766.1:0-2922 GCA_965603035.1 uncultured bacterium | reverse complement strand
ACACGACATCTTGAGGGATTAGCCCGGCCAATCCTCGCGCGCCCCAGGCATGGCGGTGCCGGAGCCAGGGGCGCGCGAGGATTGGCCGGGCTAATCCCTCAAGATGTCGTGTCGGCGGTCAAGGATGCCGCCGATATAGTGGACATCGTTTCCCGCTACCTGCCTCTGAAGAAAACCGGCAAAAACTTCAAGGCCCTCTGTCCCTTCCACACCGAGAAGACCCCCTCGTTCGTGGTCCACCCCGGTCGCCAGTTCTTCCGCTGCTACGGCTGCGGCAAAGCGGGCGACGTGTTTGCGTTCGTGGCCGAGCACGAGCGGGTCGAGTTCCCGGAGGCGGTCCGCATCGTGGCCGCCATGGTCGGGATCGCGATCCCCGAGACCACGCGCGAGCGCGGGGGCCCCAGCAAAGAGCTGAAAACCCGGCTCTACGAGCTGCACCAGTGGGCGGCGCGCTTCTTCGCCCACCAGCTCGCCGAGTCGGGGGCGGGACGCGTCGCGCGGGACTACCTGGCGTCGCGGCACTTTGACAACGAGACGCTCGAGGCCTGGGGCATCGGCTACGCGCCCGACTCCTGGGAGGCGCTGGGCCGGGCCGCCGTCCGAGCGAAGTTCACCGACCGCGAGCTGCTGGCGGGCGGGCTGGCGATCGCGCGCGACGGCGAGCAGGGCTACTACGACCGCTTCCGCCACCGCGTGATGTTCCCCATCCGCGATCGCCAGGAGCGGGTCATCGCGTTCGGCGCGCGGGCGCTCGGCGACAGCGAGGTCAAGTACCTCAACTCGCCGGAGACCGCGCTCTTCAGCAAGGGCCGGTGCCTCTACGGGCTCGACAAGGCCCGCGCGGCCATCGCCGAGGGCCGGCGCGTGCTGATCGCCGAGGGCTACACCGACGTGCTGATGTGCCACCAGATGGGCATCGCGTGGGCGGTGGCGACCCTCGGCACGGCACTGACCCGCGACCACGTGCGCCGGCTGCGCAACTACACCGACCAGGTGGTCCTGGTCTTCGACGCCGACGCCGCCGGCGCCTCGGCCGTGGACCGCAGCCTCGAGGTCTTCGCCGACGCCGACCTCGAGGCCCTCGTCGCGGCCACCGAGCAGGGCACCGACCCCTGCGACTACCTGCTCGAGCGCGGCGCCGAGGCGTTCCTCGAGCGCGTCGACGCGGCGCGGCCGCTCTTCGAGGTCAAGCTCGACCTGGTGTGCGGCAAGCACCGCGTCGAGACGGCCGACGGCCGCGCCAGGGCCATCGACGAGGTGCTGGCCGTCGTGAGGCTCGTGTCGAACCCCGCGAAGGCCGACCTGCTCGTGCAGGCGACGGCCAAGCGGATGGGGGTGACCGCCGACGCCGTGCGGCGCCGGCTGGCCGGGCTGCGGCGGCCGCGGCGGCGCGGACGCGCCGGCGAGACGCCGCGCGAGGCCGTGCCCATCGAGGCCGCCGAGCGCGGGGTGCTCTGCTCGGTGCTCGCGAAGCCCGAGCTCGTGCCCTGCGTGCTCGAGCGTGTCGAGCTGACGGACTTCCGGGATTCGCGGGTCCGGCGCATCCTCGAGCAGTGCATCGAGCTCTACGACCGAGAAGGAGACATCGACACGGCGGTGCTGGCGGCGAGCCTACAGGACAGCGAGCTGTCGGCACTGGTGGCCGGGATCGTGACATCGGAGCTCGCGCGCGGGAACTGGGAGCCGTGGCTCCAGGACTGCCTGGGCCGGCTCGAGGACCGCAAACGCGGCGCGGAGCTCCACCAGCTCAAGGAGCACGCATCGCGACAGGCCGGGGACTACGACCGCGAGGCCCTGGCCGCCATCTACGAGCACCACCGCCGGCGCGCCGGCCCGAAGAGCCGCACCGACGATGACGGGCGATAGAGGAGACCTCTCGCATGGCTGCGATCAACATGGAGCAAAGCCTCAAGCTGCTCATGCACAGCGGCAAGGAGAAGGGCTTTGTCACCTACGAGGAGCTCAACGATCTGCTCCCCGAGGACACCATCTCGCCTGAGCAGATCGACAAGATCCTCATGGCCCTCGACGAGATGGGCAGCGACATCGTCGACGAGGCCGACGTCGAGGCCCGCGGCAAGAAGACCGAGAAGGCCGCCGACGAGGCCGACGACGACCGACCCACCGACCGCATCGACGACCCCGTGCGCATGTACCTGACCCAGATGGGCAAGATCCCCCTCCTCACACGCCCCGAGGAGATCGCACTCGCCAAGAAGATCGAGGTCACCCGAAAGCGCTACCGCAGCAAAGTCCTCGAAAGCGACGTCTCCATCCGAGTCGCCATCAAGATCCTCGAGGACGTCCAGAACAGCAAGCTGCCCTTCGACCGCACCCTCCGCCTGTCGAGCGCCTCCGAGATCACACGCGACGACATCCTGCGACTCATGCCGCTCAACCTCGCTACCCTGCGCCGACTCCTCAGGAAGAACCGCGAGGCCTACCGTATCGCCGCATGCGACGGCGTCGGCGACGACGAGAAGGAACGGCAGTGGAAGCACATCCGCTCCCGACGACGCAAGTGCGTCGCACTCATCGAAGAGATGCGCATCAACATCGACCGCATCCAGCCCATGATGGAGACCCTGCGACAGCTCCACCGCCGCATGGAGCACTGCCACCACGAGGCCGAGAGGCTGTGCAGCCAGGGCGGCGACGCCGAGGAGCGCGCCACCGTCTACGTCGACGAGCTCGCCCAGCTCGAGGACGAGAGCCTCGAAAGCCGCGACCAGCTCACCGCGCGACTCGCCACCGTCGGCCAGCGCTTCGTCGCCTACGAGCAGGCCAAGCGCAAGCTCTCCGGAGGCAACCTACGCCTCGTCGTCTCCATCGCCAAGAAATACCGCAACCGCGGACTCAGCTTCCTCGACCTCATCCAGGAAGGCAACACCGGCCTCATGAAGGCCGTCGAGAAATACGAGT
>CBFDBL010000765.1:0-2938 GCA_965603035.1 uncultured bacterium | reverse complement strand
CGCTCCGCGAGGCGCTGCGCATCATCGCCGAGGAGGGCCTCGAGGCCCGCTGGGCACGCCACCGCCTCAACCACCGCGCGCTCGTGGCCGGCGTCGAGGCCACGGGCATGGCCATGCTCGTGCCCGAGCCCGAGCGCCTGCCCATGCTCAACACCGTGTGCATCCCCGAGGGAGCGGACGACAAGGCGGCGCGGGCGGCGCTGCTCAGCGGCTTCGGCCTCGAGATCGGCGGCGGCCTCGGCCCGCTCGCCGGCAAGGTCTGGCGCGTGGGCCTGATGGGCGCGGCGAGCTGCCCCAGGAACGTCTTCCTGTTCCTCGGCGGCCTGGCCACGGTGCTGCGCGAGCAGGGCGTGGGCCTCCAAGGGGACGGGCTGGACGCCGCGGCCGCCGTGTACGCGGAAGGCTGATGGACGATGCACTGCTGAACGCACTGCGCTCGGCCGTCGGCGCCGGCCACGTCGCCGCCGGAAGGACCGACACCGAGGTCTATTCCTACGATGGCTCGCTGGCCGTCGGCGCGCCCGAGGCGATCGCCTTCCCCGCGAACACGGCGCAGACCGCGGCGGTCGTGCGCGCGGCCCACCGGGCCGGCGTGCCCTGCATCCCGCGCGGGTTCGGCACCAACCTCTCGGGCGGCAGCGTCGCGCCCGAGGGCGGCATCGTCGTCTGCCTGACGCGGCTCGACCGCATCGTGAGCCTCGAGCCCGAGCGGCGGCTCGCCGTCGTCCAGCCCGGCGTGACCAACCTCGAGCTCCAGGACGCCCTGGCCCCGCTCGGCTACACCTTCGCACCCGACCCCGCGAGCCAGAAGGTCGCGACCCTCGGCGGGAACGTCGGCGAGAACTCCGGCGGCCCCCACTGCGTCAAGTACGGGGTGACCACCAATCACATCCTCGGCCTCGAGGTCGTCCTGCCCGACGGCGAGGCCGTGCGCTTCGGCGGGCCGGCCCTCGACCCGCCTGGCTGCGACCTGCGGGGGCTGCTCGTCGGCTGCGAGGGCACCCTGGGCGTGGTGACCGAGGTGACGTGCCGCATCCTGCCGCGGGCCGAGGCCGTCGTCACGATGCTCGCCGTCTACGACTCGCTGGGCGCCGCCGCCAGCTCCGTCTCCGCCATCGTCGCGGCGGGGATCGTGCCGGCGACGCTCGAGATGATGGACGCCCCCGTGATGCGGGCCGTCGAGGAGCGCTTCCCCTGCGGCTACCCGCTCGACGCGGCGGCCGTGCTCATCATCGAGGTCGAAGGCCCCTCCGCCGGCCTGCGCGACCAGGCCGCGCGCATCCAGGACCTCTGCCGCGACCACGGCTGCCGCAGCATCCACGAGGCGCAGAGCGAGGCCGAGCGCGACCAGCTCTGGGCAGGCCGGCGCGGCGCCTTCGGGGCCCTCGCTCTAATCGCCCCCAACTTCCTCGTCTGCGATTGCACCGTCCCCCGCACCCTCCTGCCCACCGCCCTCGACCAGGTGGCCGACATCTCGGCTCGCCACGGCTTCGACTGCGGCAACGTCTTTCACGCCGGCGACGGCAACCTCCATCCCGTCCTCTTCTTCGACGCCCGCGACGCCGACCAGCTCCCCCGCGTCCACCGCGCGGGGCACGACATCATGGCCGCCTGCGTCGCGCTCGGCGGCACCATCACGGGGGAGCACGGGGTCGGCGTCGAGAAGATCGCCGGCATGCGCATGGTCTGCGACGACGACACCCTCCGCTTCCAGCACGCCGTCCGCCGCGTCTTCGACCCCGCCGGCCGCTTCAACCCGGGCAAGATCCTCCCGCCACTCGACACGCTCGACCCCGAGCCCGAGACCCCGACCGCGACCCTGGCCGACGAGCTGCGGCCGACGAGCGCCGACGAGGCCTGCGCGATCGTCCGCGCCGCCGTCGCCGAGGGCAGGGCGCTCCGACCCCTCGGCGCCGGACGCCATGGCGGCCTCGCGCACGCGCCCGACGGCGAGCGGCTCCCGCTGCGCAGCGACGGCCTGGCGGGCGTCGTCGAGCTCGACGCCGCGAACCAGGTGGCCGTCTTCGGCGCCGGCACGACCCTCGCCGCCGCGCAGGACGCCCTCGCCAGGCACAGCCAGTGGCTGCCGCTCCGGCCCCCGCTCGCCGACCGCTGCACCCTCGGCGGCACGGTCGCGCTCGGCGCCGTCGGCCCCGAGCGCCTGCTCCACGGCGCGCCCCGCGACCGCCTGCTCGGCCTCCGCTTCGTCTCCGGCGAGGGACGGCTCATCACGGCCGGCGGAAAGGTCGTCAAGAACGTGGCGGGCTACGACCTCACCCGCCTGCTCTGCGGCTCCGGCGGCACCCTCGGCTTCCTCACCGAGCTGACCTTCCGCGTCGCCGCCCTGCCCGAGGTCTGCCGGCTCGTCGCGGGCGCCGGCGCCCTCGAGGCCTGCGCCGCGGCCGCGGCCGCCGTGCTCGGCTCGTGCGTCGAGCCCGCCTTCGCGACCGCCACGCCTGCGGAGCCGTGGGCGCTCCGCGTCGGCTTCGAGGGCTTCGACGTCACCGTCCGCGCCCAGGCCGAGCGCTGCACCGAGATGCTCGAGGCCGCCGGCCTCACCGTCGCCGACGCCGCCGACTACCCCCTCCGTGAGGGCGCCCACGCCGCCGACTTCGAGGCCATCTGGGCCTGTCCCTTCGTCCTGCGCGTCGATGTCCCCGTCGGCGCGACGGCCAGCTTCCTGTCCGAGGGCCGCGAGGCCCTCGGCGCGACCAGCCTGCTCGCCGATTTCGGCTGCGGCCGGGTCACAGCCGGCCTCGGCGAGCTCTCAGAGCGCGGTTGGCGAGCAGCCGGAGCGCTGGCGCGGCGGCTCGACGGCCACGCCGTCGTCGAGCGCGCCCCCGCCGCCTTCAAGGCGGCTCACGACGTCTTCGGCCCGCCCCGCGCCGACTCGCCCCTGATGCACCGCCTCAAGGCCGCCCTCGACCCCCACGGCGTC
>CBFDBL010000764.1:0-2955 GCA_965603035.1 uncultured bacterium | reverse complement strand
AGTGTGGCATCATTCGCTGGGGCTTCGGCGCTCGCCCCCGGCGCCTGCGGGCCGCGCGAGGCGGGCCTCGGGACTGGTGGGGGCCCTTTGCATTGCTCATACGGAGATCCATAACCCCAACGGAGGCATAACCAGGCGGGATTGCAGACTTCTCTTGACGGCATCCTGCCTCGTAGCGCGTTGCGCGGCGGGCGGGCCGCGGCTATAATGTCGCCCGACCAGGAGCGGGGCGAGGACACCAGCCATGGCGCACCCACTGCCCGAGCTCGGCGTCGGCATGATCGGCTACGGCTACATGGGCAAGGTCCACACCTACGCCTGGCACGCCCTGCCGTTCTTCTACGACCCTCCGCCGGCGCGCGCGCGCCTCGTCGCCGTGTGCACCGCCCACGACGACACGGCCCGCCGAGCCGCCGACCACGGCGGCTACGAGCGCGCCACCACCGACTACCGACGCGTGCTCGACGACCCCGACGTCCACGTCGTCCACGTCTGCACGCCCAACGACTCCCACCGCGAGCTGTGCGTCGCCGCCGTCGAGGCCGGCAAGCACGTCTACTGCGACAAGCCGCTCGCACGCTCCGTCGCCGAGGCCGAGGCCATCGTCGCCGCCGCCGACGCTCACCCCAGCGTCACCCACCAGGTGACCTTCCAGAACCGCTTCCTGCCCGCCGTGCTCCGAGCCAGCCAGCTCGTCGGCGAAGGCTTCTGCGGCTCCCTCTTCGGCTTCCGCGCCGCCTACCTCCACGCCGGCTACATCGACCCCAGCCGCCCCATGTCCTGGCGGCTCGACGCCGACGTCGCGGGCGGCGGGGCACTGGTCGACCTCGGCTCCCACGTCATCGACCTCGTGCGCCACCTCTGCGGCGAGGTCGCCAGGCTCTCGGCCCGCTGCAAGACATTCATCACCCGCCGCCCCAGCCCCGACGGCGGCACCGCCCGCGTCGCGGTGGACGACGTGGCGCTGCTCCACCTCGAGACGGCCGACGGCGCCCTCGGCTCCATCGAGGCCTCCCGACTCGCCACAGGCACCAACGACGAGCTGACCTTCGACATCCACGGCGACCGCGGCGCGCTCCGCTTCAACCTCATGGACCCCAACTGGCTCCACGCCTACGACCACCGCGAGCCCGGCGGCGACTACGGCGGCCGCCGAGGCTTCAAGGCCATCGAGGCGGTCCAGCGCTACCCCAGGCCCGCCGCGCTGCCCGGGCCGAAGTGCCCCGTCGGATGGCTCCGCGGCCACGTCGCCTGTCTCCACCACTTCGTCACCTGCGTCGTCGCGGGCAGGCCCGCGCGGCCCAGTTTCCACGACGGCCTCGCCGTCCAGCGCATCATGGCCGCCGCCTACCGCGCCTCCGACGCCCGACAGTGGGTGGCACTGTAGCCGCCCGCACACCGCCACGGCCCCCGACACCGCACGAGGGAAGCCATGTCACTCGCCGACGACATCGCCAACTGGATCCGCACCATCGTCCACGACGCCGGCGCCCACGGGGTCGTACTCGGCTTGAGCGGCGGCATCGACTCCGCCGTCGTCGCCGCCCTCGCGCACCGCGCACTGTCTGATAACGTCCTCGCCGCGATCCTCCCGTGCGACAGCCACCCCGACGACGCCCACGACGCTCACCTCGTCGCCAACGCCATCGGCATCGCCACCGTCGACCTCGACCTCACCCCCGCCTACCGCGCGCTGCTCGCCGTCCTGCCCGAGGCCGACGACCTCGTCCGCGCCAACCTCAAGCCCCGACTCCGCATGGCCGCACTCTACTACCTCGCCGCCAGCCGCGGCTGGCTCGTCTGCGGCGCCAGCAACCGCAGCGAGCGCATGGTCGGCTACTTCACCAAGCATGGCGACGGCGCCGCCGACCTCCTGCCGATAGGGGGGTTACTCAAGTTCGAGGTCCGCAAGCTCGCCCGGGACCTCGGCCTCCCCAAGCGCATCATCGCAAAGCCGCCCAGCGCAGGTCTCTGGCCAGGACAGACCGACGAGGACGAAATGGGCATGACCTACGGCATGCTCGACGCCGTCCTCCGCGCCATCGATCGCAGGGAGATGGCCGCCGTCCCAGCCGCTGCGGTCACCCGCGTCCGCCAGCGCATGTCCGCCACCGCGCACAAGCGCGGCATCCCGCCGATCTTCGTCCCGCGGCCCGGCTAGCAGCCCGACGGGGCCGCCCACCGCATTTTGGGGAGGGCGCGCGCCTCCTCCGAGCCCATTGTGGCCATTCCCCACCCCTTAGCTAACATAAGATACATTATCGGACGCCGCGGATGGGCAGTTGCCCGCGCCCGCACCAGCCCCGAGCCAGTGCGTGTCGGCCGATCCTGCAAGGCCAGAGGCGAAGCGATCGCAGTCTCCTGCGGCGCGACGACGGAGTGCTCGCGACCGTTTGCGGCCGCGCGGGGTTGTGGCGATGTGGGCCGTGCGGGGTGCGGGGCGGCGTCGGCGAGAGTTCGGGAGTCCAGGAGTCGCGGGTGATGTGGTCGCTTGCGGATTCGCGTCGGGACGTCGTCGGGTATCCGTGTTGGGGTCGCGTCGTTGCTCGGCAAGCCGGGCTCAGGCAGTGTTGGGGAATGCGACACTGGGTGCGCAGTTGCCTGACGGAGTCGCGGGAAGGTGGTGGGGGTCAGTGGCGGTGTTGCGAGATGTCGTCGGAGTGTCGTCGTGAGCGTGAGCGGTCGAAGAGGGTCCAGAGGACTACGATAAGGATGATGAGGACGATGGTGCCGAGTGCGCTGAGGGCCGACCACAGGAACTTGAGCATGGGCCGTGCTCCTTGCGTCTATGATATCCGCGCGCGGCGTGCGGTGTCAACGGGGCTTTCGTCGTCGGCAAGGAGCGTTGTCGGGTCGGCCGAAGGCGGGGCCCGCGCCACGCCGGGCCCGGCGAGGGGACCGTCACTTGTCTCGGACCTGCACAGGTCCGAGACAAGTGCCTTCGCCGTTGTGCGG
>CBFDBL010000763.1:0-2959 GCA_965603035.1 uncultured bacterium | reverse complement strand
CGAGCAGCGACTTGCCCGACCCCGCAGGCCCCCACACTACGCCCACCGGCAGCGGGCTCCGGAGCCATCGCAGGAGCGCGCCGAGCGCCTGGCCGTGCCCGCCGCCGCGGAACAGGTAGTCGGGGTCGGCCGTGAGGCGGAAGGGCAGGTCGTCGAAGCCGTAGAAGCCCTCGTAGCTGGTCGAGCCCGCCCCGCCTCGCTCGCCAGCGGCGGCGCGCACAAGCCGGCTGCCAGGCTCGTCGGGGAACAGCAGCTCGGTCGTCGCCGGGGCCTCTGCGTCGCCCGCTGCCGCCGGGTGCGCACCGCCGTCGTGCGACGCCGCGCCTACGGGGACGACGGAGAGCGTGGTGCGGCCCACGGTCACGACGCCGCCAGGCAGGACATGGGTGCGGTGGATCGGGCGGCCATCGACGCAGGTGCCGTTGCTGCTGCGCAGGTCGAGCAGGAGCGGCGTGGCGCGCTCGTCGCTGGCGCTCAGGGTCACGAGCAGGTGGAGGTCGGAGACGTAGGCGTCGTCGAGCCGGAGATCGGCGAGCTCGTGGCGGCCGACGACGGCGATCGAGCAGGGCCGCAGCAGCGCCCTCCCTGTGCCCGCCGCGCGAGGCCGCAGCTCGAAGCGCGCCGCGCCGCCCGTCGGCTCCTCAGGCTCCGCACCCTCGCCCGAGGCCGCGACCAGCTCCAGCTCGAACGGGCCGATGCGCACGACGTCGCCGACCCCGACCACCGTCTTGCCGACCGCCTGCCCGTTCACCTGGGTGCCCGTGTCGGTCCACCCGTCGATGAGCTGGAACACGCAGTGGGTCGGCGCGACGTCGGGGTGGTCGAGGATCACGTGGCAGAAGACGCCGCGGCCCAGCAGGGTCACGCGATCTGCCCGCAGGGGGAACCGCAGCTCCCTGCTCGCTCCGCTCCGCAACACGAGATCGGCCTGCAACAGCCACGCCCTCCCTGCCCGGCCGCGGCCCGGTCCAGAGCCCCCCCCACACACGCCCGATTGTACGTTGCGCCGGCCCTCGCGTCAACGCTCTGCGACGGCCAGCACGGTGATCCGGCAGTCGCTCGCCGTCGTGAGGACGTGCCATGCGTCCTCGGCGCCGCGCCGCCAGCGCACGACCGTGTCGGGCGGCGCGTAGAGTTGCACGCGCCCGGGCCCGAGGCTGACCGCGTCGCAGAGGCCCCTCGCGCCGGAGAACTCGACATCGACCAGGCATGGGAGGCCGGTGATGCTGAGCCTGTGCCCGGGGACGGGCCTCCACGGCAGCACGCGCCCTGTGGGCTCGACGCTCTTCAGTGCCTCGCGCAGCGCGGCGATCTGCGCGGCCGGCTTCTTGCCCGTCAGCTCGGACAGGTTGAGGCTCGCGGCGTGCTGTCCGCGCTGGTGCGGCATCGCCGCAGGCACGGTCACGTAGAAGCGATAGCCGCGCTCCTCGAGCCACTCGAAGGCCGCCGAGTAGTCGGCGCCCGGCGACGGGCGGTAGGGCGCGAGCGCGAACGCGACGTTCCCGTCGTTGACCAGCCGCAGGTCGAACGCGCTGCGGCGAGGCGTTCGCACCAGGGCATCGCGGAAGGCGGTGAGCCTGGGGAAGTAGAGGGCCGGGTCGTCGAAGGACCACTGTTCGCCCCAGATGACGAACTCGGCGAGCCCGAGATCCCAGGCCAGTGCCATCGAGCGCTCGAACGCGAGCAGCCGTTCCGCATCGCCGAAGTCGGACCCCGCCGCCACGCGGAAGCCCATCTCGCCCACGGCGTTGGCGCCGCCCTGGACGGCGGGGGCGTAGTAGCGGAGCCTCTGGAGGTTGTTGAGGCTGGCGCGGCCCAGCGGGTTCGGGTTGCGAATGTCCCACTGAGGGCCCGTCGGGTACGAGCCGCAGGCCATGCACAGGTCCTGGGGCCCCGTCTGCGACACCAGCGGCGTCAGCTCGTAGCCGCCCTGCTCGGGGCTGCAATAGGGACGCACCTTGACGACGCACCCAGGATGGGCCGCGCGCAACGCGCCGACCACGGTCTTGAGAAACGCCAGGTACTGCTTGACGTCGGTGCGAGCCGGGTACTCCTCCGACATGGGCCAGTAGCCGAACACGACGGGCCACTGGCGGCACAGCTCGGCCAGGCGGCGCCAGGTGTCCGCGAGCTTCGCCGCGGCTCCTGGCTGGTAGAGGCGCGTGCTGAAGCCCTTGTGCTTGCACACCCACAGCGGCCACTGCTCCTGGCGAAGGCCCAGCTCGACGGGCAACTGGCGCTCGGTCGCCGCCTCGAGCACCCGGCCCAGCTCGGCGATGTAGCGCTCGTCGAATCGCCCCTCCTCGGGCTCCAACTGCCCCCACCACAGGTTCACACGGAAGAAGTCGATGCCGCGGTAGGCCTCCATCAGGCGGATGATCGTCGCGGCGTTGCTCGCCCCCCGCGCGGCCTGCCACTCGATGTCCTCGCCCATAATCCCGATCGGCATCGGCGGCATCGCCAGGCGCCTGCCCCGACGCTGGCCCTCCGCGGGCGCCACGAACCCGTCCCCGTCGTCGTCGCCGAGCAGGACACCCACCCGCACCGGCCCGCGCCCGGCAGCCCGCGCGCTCGGAACCAGCCGGACGCGATACTCCACCCGGTCCGCCAAGGCCGGCGCGAACTCCACCCGCACGCTCCGTGACCCTGGCGCGCTCACGACCCTCGCGATCTCAGGCTCCGGCAGCGCCACGTCCTCCCAGGGATGCCGCACCGCCGCGATCGTGAAGTCGCGCGCCAGCAGCGGCGCGGCGAGCGGACGGTCGAGCTCGAGGTCCACGCCCGTCACAGGCAGGTCCTCCTTGCGGGCGTGGACGATTCGCCCGGCCGGCGACCGGACCGTCGGCGGCGGTGTGGGCCGCTCCGCCTCGGCCTCGTCGCTCCACGCCGACGGCCCGAGCTCGTTGACGGCACAGACGCGGTAGCGCGCCGGGGCCTCGGCCAGCACGTCGGTCAGCGA
>CBFDBL010000762.1:0-2960 GCA_965603035.1 uncultured bacterium | reverse complement strand
GGCCTGCTGTGAAGCGGGAGACGGGTTGGTTCATTCCTGGTACGTCTGAGGGAGTCATCTGCTGTGACGGCCCTGTTCTCGGAATGGGGGAGAGGGGCGAAGGGCTGATGGCGGCCGAACCGAATGGCCAGGACGGTGCGGGAGCACTTGACCTCGGCAGGGTGGCCGGGTATCCATAGACCCAACGTCGCAGCATCCGGCTGTCCTTCGCCGCTGCGCATGGCTCTCGTCCACTGGCTCGGCGGCATCAGCCGGGGAACGCGAAGGCCCCCGCGCGCTGTCGCGGAAAGGGATTGCATGCAATGCTCGTTCGCCTTGGCCGCTGTCGGTCTCTCTCTCGTCGTCCTTGCCTCTACCATAGCTGACGGGGGTGCGGCAGGCGGGGCGCCCCTGCTGCGTCTACCCGACAGGGGCTCCGTCCCGGTTGCTGATTGGCTGCTAGACGGCTCGCAGTTCAAGGCCGGTGTGTACCGCGCGGCTCACGCCGACGAGATCGCGCTGGACAATGGGCTGGTGCGTCGGACCTTCCGCCTGGCGCCGAATGGTGCGACGGTGGGCCTCGACAACCTGATGACCGGGCAGGCGATCCTCAGGGGCGTGAAGCCCGAGGCGGCCGTCACCCTCGACGGCGTGCGGTACGAGGTCGGCGGGCTCAAGGGCCAGCCCAACTACGCCTACCTGCTGCCCGAGTGGCTCGACAGACTCGAGGCCGACCCCGCCGCCTTTCGGTTCGTCGGCTTCGAGGTCGGCAAGCCCAGGGAGCGCTTTGCCTGGAAGCGCGTGCGGCACCACGCGCCCGATGCCACGTGGCCGCCCGCGGGCGTCGCCCTGCGGATGGACTACGAGATGCCGCTCGCCAGCGTGCCGCGGGGCAGCACCGAGGGACGGAAGCGTTTGCTGGCCGACGACTTCAAGACCCTCGACCCCGCCTGGAAGGTCCACACGTCGAAGGCCCACGAGCGCAGCTCCTTCCAGAATGAGGGGAAGGTGGGCGAGATCTACACGCCGGCAAACACCGCGGTGTTCGTCGAGCGCCCGCTGCCGAAGGGCACGCGCCTGGTCGAGGCCACGATCGACGTGGGCACCGATCGCAGCGCGAGTTGGGGACCAGGCCTCGCGGTCGTCTTCAAGAGCCGCGTAGTGAGGTTCCACCTCCGCCCGGGGGGCGACGCGGGCTACCAGAAGCCCATGTTCGCTGCGTCGCACGGCGGCCGGGAGCTTCTGCGTCTGGGCGGGCTCCAGGAGATGGACCTCTCGAAGCCGTGGACGCTGCGGCTGCGGCTTCAGGGTGGCGCGCTGCATCTGGAGGCCGAGCCGACGGCTGGCGCCTGGCGGACGGTTCACACCCTACGAGCGGGCGGTCTGGGGGAGCCGCTGGCGGTGCGCATCGGCAAGATGGGCCTCTCGGGCGGCGGCGAGGACTTCAGCGGCGAGAAAGGCGACCTCGTGCGTCTGCGCGTGCTGAGCTTCGCAGCCTACGGCACCCTCGACGAGGAGGCGCTGGCCGAGTCGAAGGCCAAGCACGAGCGGACGAAGAAGGTGCGGGTGTCGGTCCACTACGAGCTCTACGACGGCGTGCCGGTGATGAGCAAGTGGATCACCGTCCAGAACCCGACCGACAGGAAGATCACGGTGGATCGCTTCACCTGCGAGACCCTGGCCATGGTCGAGGACTACAACTGGGTGGAGACGCGCGACGGCGTGACCCTCCCGCGGCCGACGTCGATCCACGCCGAGACCGACTTCGCCTTCGGCGGCTTCCAGCCCGACAACGCCAACCGCCACGTGGTCCACTGGCGGCCCGACCCGCAGTTCCACACCCAGGTCAACTACCGCAAGCAGCAGCCCTGCCTGCTCGTCGTCGAGCCGACCTACGGCCCCGCGCAGGACGTG
Source organism: uncultured bacterium (assembly GCA_965603035.1). GTDB lineage: Bacteria > Planctomycetota > PUPC01 > DSUN01 > DSUN01 > CAZDNN01. The sequence goes on along the minus strand of CBFDBL010000762.1, from coordinate 1,067 downwards.
GCTCCAGGCAAGACCTTCGAGTCGTTCCACACCTTCGAGCTGGTCTACGACTCGACCGACCGCGAGCGGCGGGGCCTCGCGCTCCGCAGGATGTACCGCACCATCGCCCCGTGGGTGACCGAGAACCCGCTGATGATGCACATGCGCACGGCCAACCCCAAGGCGGTGCGCGGCGCCATCGACCAGTGCGCCGAGGTCGGCTTCGAGATGCTCATCCTGTCGTTCGGCAGCGGCTTCAACATCGAGAACGACAGCCCCCAATACATGGCGCTGTGCAAGGGCCTCGCCGACTACGCCCGCAGCAAGGGCATCGAGATCGGCGGCTACTCGCTGCTGGCCTCGCGCCGCGTCGGCGGCGGCAACGACGTCGTCTCGCCCAAGGGACAGAGCCCGACCTTCGGCAACTGCCCGGCCCTCACGAGCAAGTGGGGTCGGGCCTACTTCCGCAAGCTCTATCAGTTCTTCGAGAAGACCGGCTTCCGCCTCCTCGAGCACGACGGCTCGTACCCCGGCGACCTCGACGTGACGCCCCGCCCGCCGCTCCAGAAGGGCGGCGACGATTCGCGGTGGGTGCAGTGGCGCGTGATCAGCGACTTCTACAAGTGGTGCCGCGGCCAGGGCGTCACCCTCAACGTGCCCGACTTCTACTACCTGAGCGGCTCGACGAAGAACGGCATGGGCTATCGCGAGGTCAACTGGTCGCTGCCCCGCGCCCAGCAGGTGATCCACACCCGCCAGAACATCTACGACGGCACGTGGCAGAAGACGCCGTCGATGGGCTGGATGTTCGTGCCCCTCACTCAGTATCACGGCGGCGGGGCGGCGGCGACCATCGAGCCGCTCGACACGCACCTCGACCACTACGAACGGATGGTCACGAGCAACCTCGCGCTCGGCGTCCAGGCCTGCTACCGCGGCCCACGGCTCTACGACACCGACCGCACGAAGGCAATGGTCAAGCGCTGGGTCGAGTGGTTCAAAGCCCATCGCGACATCCTCGAGTCCGACGTCGTCCACGGCCGCCGCGCCGACGGCCGCGACCTCGACTGGATGCTCCACGTCAACCC
>CBFDBL010000761.1:0-2973 GCA_965603035.1 uncultured bacterium | reverse complement strand
CTCCGTGCCGAGCACGGCCCCCAGCGGCAGCCCGCTCGAGATGCCCTTACCGCAGCAGGCGATGTCGGGCACGATGCCGTAGTGCTCGAAGCCCCACCACGTGCCCGTGCGCCCGAAGCCGGCCTGCACCTCGTCCAGGATCAGGATGACGTCGTGCTCGTCGCACCAGGCCCGCAGCTTCTGGGCGTAGGCGACGGGCAGGAAGTCGGCGCCGGCGCCCTGATAGGTCTCGCTGATGACGCCCGCCACCCGGTCCGGGCCGACGCCCTTCTCCGCCAGCGTGCTCAGGAACAGGTCGAAGGACGTGTCGGGCGTGCGGAAGCCGTCGGGGAAGGGCACGACGTGCATGTCGGGGTCGAGGTGGACGATCCAGTCCTTGAGCGCGGGGCTGCCGCCGATCATCTGCGCGCCCAGGGTGCGACCGTGGAAGGCCCGCTCGAAGCTCACGATCCCGAGCTTGCGCCGTCCGCCGGCCCGCTGGCCATAGGTGCGCGCCAGCTTCACCGCGCACTCGGTCGTCTCCGAACCCGTGGTGAGCAGGAACGCCTTGTAGGCGGGGTCTCTGTGCCCCGCGACCCGCTCAGCGGCAGAGCGCATCAGCTCTGCGAGCTTCGACACCAGCTTCGCCCTGGGCTCGTTGGCGAAGCAGTAGCTGTGGAGCAGCGGCTTCGTCGCCTGCTCGACGATGGCGGCGACCATCGCCTGGCGGCCGTGGCCCGCGTTGGTCACGAGCACCCCGCTCGACCAGTCGAGCCACATGTTGCCCCAGCGGTCGTGGACCTGGAAGCCCTCGGCGCGGTCCCACACCACCGGCGGCTGGCCCTGCATCGAGATGGGCTCGCAGGCGTGGAGCGTCTCGAACAGCGGTACCGACTCGGGCACGGGGATCGGGGTGACGATGCGGCGGAACGCCGTCTCGACGCGGGGCACGACCCGGGGCTCGAGGCTGTAGAGTTTCCCGGCCACCAGGCTTCTCCAGCAACGGGGTGCGGCGGGCATGGCACGCAGCGGCCGGTGCCGATCTTAGCCGCGGGCCGGGCGAAGTCAAGGCCGATCCCGCCGGCCGCGCGCCACCTCACCACCCCGCGCGGCCCGCTGCTGCCTCGGCGCCGCAAGCAGGCCATCGTCGGTGTGGGGAACCCATCCTCGGCGTGGCGAACCCAGCAAACGGCCGAAAGGCCGCGCGGTTGCCGTTGGTATCGGGTCGCGGCTCGTATTCGCATATCCGGATATCCGGATATGCGATTGCGCGGCGTGAGCCGCCGCGTAGCCGTGGCGACTGAGAGTCGCGCGGGAGGGGCGCCGAGGGCGGGGATTGAGGGGGGCACGAGCAGGCCCCCGTCCTGGGTGGGGGCGGGGGCCTGAGGTGGGCGTGAGGTGTCAGGCGGCGCGGCGGCGCCGGCGCGCGAGGAAGGCTGCGCCGAGGCCGAGGAGCGCCAGCGTGGCGGGCTCGGGCACGGGGCGGAGCAGCTCGAACGAGGCGTCGAACGAGCTGTGGACGCCGGGGGCGTAGTAGGGCTCGAGGGCGGAGCCGCCGGTGCCTTCCCAGTAGCGGAGGGTCAGGTCGTAGATGCCGTCGCCCAGGTAGATGGCGCCGAGCGAGTCATCCACGCCGCGGCCGTTGGGGAAGACCAGGCTGCCGTCCACGATGGCCGTGTTGGTCTGGCCGTAGGCCGCGCTGAAGGGGATGACGCCCAAGGCATCCTCGAGGGTGAGGCGGAAGCCGTCGTCGCTGTTGACGCCGAAGGTCCACCAGCCGCCGTTGCCCGGCTCGACGACGAGGGTGGCGAGGGCCTCGACCGCGAAGTTCTGGTCGTCCACGCCTGGTGCGTCGGCGGGGAAGGGCGCGTCCTGGCCGAAGCGGCCGTTGCCGCCGGTGTCGAGGAAGTTGACGACCTGGTAGGAGGCGGTCGCCTGACGTCGGATGTCGGCGGTGCCGCTGTCGAGGAGGGCGTCGGTCTGGGCGAGGTCGGTGACGCCGCCGGTCGAGAGGACCACCTGGCGGACGGTGAACCCGCTGGGGCCGAGGATGGTGCGCGCGAAGGTGGTGGTGGCGAGGCCGCCGTTGACGGTGTCGCCGACGAGCGCGGCGCCGGCGGCGATGAGGTCGCCGTAGCTGGCGTAGGTGCCTTCGGCCGCGGTCAGCTCCACGCCGGCGCCGCCGCCGCTCTCGCCCATGACGAGGTAGACGCCCTAGGTGCCCGGCGCGTTGAAGGTGGTGGTGACGACGTGGGAGCCCGTGCCGGCGTTGAGCACGGCGGCGGGGTCGGCGCCGCGCAGGATGACGAGCTCGAGGGCGTCGTCGTGGCTCGAGCCGAAGGTGTAGGTGCCTGCCGAGGGGATGACGACGGCGCCGACGGCCTTGATGGCGAAGTCGTTGTCGTCGGCGGGCGTGTCGGTGGGGAAGGGGACGTCGCCGGGGATGCTGCCGGCGCTGGCGCGCTGGGGGTCGGCGAAGTTGATGGCCGCATAGACGCCGATGATCGCTGTGCCGACGGCCGTGCGCTTGCCGTTGAACAGGTCGCGCGCGGCGCCGACGCCGCCGACGCCGCTGGTCGCCTTCAGCGCCGTGACGCGGAAGGCGGCCTCGACGACGCGCCCCGTGTCGTACTCGATGAGGCCGTTGCGCGTCTGGCTGCTCAGGTCGTTCCAGCGGCCGCTGGTCTGGACCTCGGCGACGTCCTCGCCCCAGCCGTTGGGCTCGCCGCTGTTCCAGTTGGTGTAGCCGGTGTCGGTCAGGGGCGCTGCGGCGAAGGCGCCCGAGGTGTCGGCGGGGCCGGACCAGACCCAGCCCTGGGTGTACTTGTCGGCCTGCGCGAGGCTCTCGGCGCCGCCGAAGGCCTCGCTGTCGGTCAAGCCGAGCCAGCCGCCGCCGAGGCGGGCGCGGTGAGGCCCGTCTCGTACTCGATGACGCAGGGGGCGGTGTAGGACGCGTAGATGTCGTTCCACACGCCGCTGGAGCCGTACATCGTC
>CBFDBL010000760.1:0-2994 GCA_965603035.1 uncultured bacterium | reverse complement strand
GCCGTCGAGTGGCCCTTGGGATGCAAGTCGTAGCCGTCCAGGTACTTGGCGGCATCGACGAACTTGCGCCGGCACTGGGCGCGCGGGCTGCGGAAGTCCACCTCGATCCGCCGCGTCTCGTCGGCCTCCGGGTCGTAGAGGAACAGGTCGGCGCCCGCGTGGAAGACGACCCGGCGGCCGTCGGTCGAGGGATTGCGGAGGTAGAAGGTCTCGCAGTCGGTGTGGCGGCGCAGGCTGCGGCCCGTGGGCGTGCAGGAATACAGGTTCCCGATCCCCTCGTGATCGCTCAGGAAGAAGACCCTGCGGCCGATCCACATCGGGCTGGCCAGGTTGCCGTCGAGCTGGATGAGGGGCTGGAACTCGCCGCTGCCCTTGCGGTCGATCCACAGCTCGCCGGCGGTGCCGCCGCGGTAGCGCTTCCAGCGGGCCGGGTCGGCGGCGTTCCGCCCGAGGACGACGGCGCCGGCCGGGCCGTAAGCAATGGCCGTGGCAGGCCCCACGGGCAGCGGCTCGGGCAGTGACGGACGCTCGCGCTCGACGGTGAACAGGGCGCGGATGCGGGCCATCGGCTGCTTCGCGTTCGTGGACAGGACGACCCGTTTGCCGTCGGGCGTCCAGCCCGCGACGGTGCTGGCGGCGCCGAGGTAGGTCAGCCGCGTCGCCTCGCCGCCGGCGGCCGGCATCGCGTAGACCTCGCTCGGCCCCTCGTCGGAGCCGGTGAAGGCCAGCCACCCGCCGTCGGGCGAGAAGAAGGCCCGGCTCACCGCCCCTACGCTCGTCGTCAGCCGCCGCGCCGTCCCGCCCGCGGCCGCCACCATCCACAGGTCGTCCTCGCAGATGAACGCCACGCTCTCGCCGCAGATCGTCGGGAACCGGTAGTAGCCATCGCTCATCGGGTCGGCCTCCAGAGATCGAGCTTGCTGGTGAGACAGCTTCCCTCGCGGGGCGCCCACTATAGCGTCGCGCCCAGTCCCCTGCAAACGCGACTGGCGAGGGCGGCCCCGAGAATTGGGCTGGGGGGGATGCAGCCCATGCTCACGAGGGCAGACGTCCCGTCGCGCAGCCGCTTCCGCGGGCCGCCCGCCGGCGTCCGCGACGTCTCCGAGACGCTCGCCGCGTGGGGATCGGTCGCGGATCGAGCACCTTGACTTACGTCGATCCGGCCCTGGGTCCCTCGAGATCCTGCCTCGTAAGTGGCCAGCATATATACCCTTACGAGTCCAGAATATCCGACGCCCGTAAAGGCACCTTCCTGCCCCTCTAGGGGCCTTGCGCGACCCAGGACACCTTCGCCGCGAGGCGGCCCCAGAGAGGCCGTACAGGCCGTCTACGGGCAAATCGTGTAGCGGGACACTGAGCGGGCCTGGCCACCACGCCCATCCCGCGACGGGGAGTCGGGGCCATCGGGGGCAGGCCACGCCTTGCAGGTGCAGAACGCTACGGGCTATAATCGTGGCTGGACGCCGAACCCCGGGGGACGGAGGCCCGCGATGAGACGCAGCCGGCTCGACAGGCGTTTCGTCCTTCGGCTCGCCGCCATTCTCGTGGCGGGCGCCGTGTGCATTGCGGCGGCCGCGCTGTATCGGCAGTCGCTGCGGCCGAAGGCGGTTCCCGCCGACGTGCAGCGGCAGGGGCTCGAGCTGGTGGAGACGATCCTGGCTCGGGTGGGCGACACGCAGTTCGGCCGCTCGGAGCGCGGGCGGCTGCTGGCCGAGACGATCCGCGATTTCGCCCGCCGCGGACGCCTCGTCTTCACCGCCGAGCTCGACACCCAGGCCCTCTACCGCCGCGAGGCCGACGGCTACGAGGCGCTCTACGTCAAGGTCCTGCGGCTGAGCGGCAAGCCCGTGCACCAGTCGCCGCAGTGGGTCGCCGAGGGGCTTTTCCACGAGGCCGTCCACGCCCGCAGCCCCCGCAACGCCATGAGCATCGACGAGGAGTGCGACGGCTTCGCCGCCGGCCTCGCCGCCGGCGCCCTGATCGACGGCAGCGACGTGCCCGACCTCCTGACCATCGAGGGCCGACCCGTCGCCGACTTCGTCCGCCGCGCCTACCCCGACCTGCCGCGCAACCCCGCCTACCAGCCCGTCGGTCAGAGCCGCGAGTGGCTCAAGGCCACCACCGGCCTGTGCTCGCCGGCCGAGGACTGACAGCGCGGGGCCGTCCTTGGCTCGCGCGCAGGCATGGTGTATGATCGAGACCACGGACCGACTGGAGGTCCTGCGATGCCGCGACGCGCGTATGCGCTGACGCCCTGCCTGGGGCTCGCCGCTCTCTGCTGCGTGGCGTGCATCCCCGCGACGGGAGCTCGAGCGGTGCACAACATCCTGGACTGCGGCGCGACGCCCGACGGCAAGACCCTGTGCACGGCGGCGATCCAGAAGGCCATCGACGCCGCGGCCGATGGGGGAGGGGGCGTCGTGCGCTTCCCGAAGGGCACCTTCCTGAGCGGGCCGCTGCGCCTGCGCAGCGGCGTGACCCTTCAGCTCGACGAGGGGGCGACCCTGCTCGGCAGCCGCGACCGCGAGCACTACTACGGCCCGAAGCTCGACGACGACGGCCAGCCGGTGGCCGGCACCCGCGTCTTCCGCAACCTCCTCCACGGCGAGGGCCTCCGCGACGTCGCCATCCGCGGCAAGGGCACCATCGACGGCCAGGGCGACGCCTTCCGCGACAAGACCAAGAAGCGCACGAAGTGCATCTACCTGGCGGGCTGCCGCAACGTGCTCATCGAGGGCGTGCGGATGCGGGCCGCCGGCTCCTGGATGCAGCACTACCGCCTCTGCGAGGGCCTGGTCATCCGCGACATCGACGTCTTCAACCACGTGGCCTTCAACAACGACGGCCTCAACGTCGATAGCTGCCGCGACGTGACCATCACACGCTGTCGCGTCGATTCCGACGACGACGGCATCGTGCTCAAGAGCCTCTCCGGCACGCCCTGCCGCGACGTGACGATCGCCGACTGCGTGGTCTCCAGCCACTGCAACGCCA
>CBFDBL010000759.1:0-3001 GCA_965603035.1 uncultured bacterium | reverse complement strand
CCTCGGCCCCCTGATGGAATGGTTCGGGACCCTCGACGGCCGCTACCTGGTCGTCCACACCAAGACCTGGAACACCGACTGGGTGGGCCACGTCGACCACGGCGGCAACAGCATCTTCGTGTGGAGCCTGAGCGGCCGCACCCAGAGCCGCCTGCTCGAGCCCGACACCGCCACGACCGAGCAGCGCATCGAGGCGGCCCGCGTAGCCCAGGAGGCGGGCATCCAGATCCGCTACAAGTTCAAGCCCATCATCCCCGTCAAGGGCTGGCGCGACGACGCCGCCCACGCCGTCGACCTGCTCTTCGAGCGCACCCGGCCCGACGTCATCAGCCTCTGCGTCTACATGTGGATGGACGTGGACGAGATGACGCGGCGCCTGCCAGCCGACGCACTCGACCCCGAGCTCCTCGCCGCGGCCCAGGCACGCCGCGACGAGATGGCCCACACCCGCGCCCGGCCCTTCCCACAGGAGATCCGCCAGGAGATCTACGAGCACTACCTCGCCGAGATCCGCAGGCACGACCCCGACCTCCCCGTCTCACTGAGCACCGAGAACTTCAAGATGTGGGGCGCCATGGGCCCAAAGCTCGGCTTCACCCCCACCAACTACGTCTGCGGCTGCGGCCCACAGAGCACGCCCGGCAAGCGGAAGCTCGACTGCCACGCCTTCCGCGTCGCCATCCGCGACTCCGAAGGCATCCCGTGCACCTACTGAGCAGGGAGGAGGGACGAGGGAGGAGGAGGGAGGGGCCCCGCGCCGTGGGAGGGCGAGGCTCCTGCCGAGCCGCGGGAAGAGAGCGGGCCAGACCCGCCGCGACGTCCTCCGTCGGGGCTCGGCTGGCGGCGAATGAGCGACCTGGCGCGATGAGGAGCGTGGCCATGATGCGAGGACGTGTGACCGCGAGCCTGTGCCTGCTGGCCGCCTGCGCGATGGCGGGCGAGCTGGCCGTGCCGAACGCCGGCTTCGAGGAGGGCAAGGGCAAGGCCGTCGCGCACTGGGACTGGTGGTCGCGCACCGATGCGGGCTCGGCCGAGCGCACCGAGGCCGAGCGTCACGGCGGAGCCCGCGCCATCTGCCTGCGACACGACGGACCGCGAGACTGGGCCTTCTCGGGCAACGGCCGCTTCGAGGCCCGCCCGGGCCAGAGCTTTCGCGTCTCGGCCTGGGCGAAGGTCGCCAGGGGCGAGGTCGTCCTCGCCGTCGTCGGGCTCCAGGGCGGCAAGACCGTGAGTTGGGACATCGGCTCGGCACGCACCGGCCCGACGAAGAACTGGCTCAAGCTCGAGGCCGTCGCCGACGCCTACAAGCCCATCGACCGCGTCTACGTCCGCTTCGTCGGCGACGGCGACACCCTGGCCTGGGTGGACGACGTCCGCCTCGAGCCCTGGCAGCGCCAGCCCGTCGCCAAGCCCAAGGTCCAGGGCCACGCCACCGAGCGCGTCCGCGAGCGACTCGACCGCGGCCTCGTCGCCCTCCCCTGCCCCGGCGGCAAGGTGCACGTGAGCTGGCGGCTCCTCGACACCGACCCCGAGAACATCGCCTTCGACCTCTACCGCCGCCGGCGCAAGGCGCCCCCCGACAAGCTCAACCCCCAGCCCATCGCCAAGACCACCGACTTCGCAGACGCCGCGGCCACCAACGGCGTCGAGCACACCTATTACGTCGTTCCCGTCGTCCCGGGCGCCAGGATGGCTTGGTCCCGCGGGGCCAGGGCCACGCCAGCCGACGAGCCGAAGCCCTACCTGTCCATCCGGCTCGACGGCGGCCACACCTTCCAGAAGGCCGGCATCGCCGACCTCGACGGCGACGGGCGGCTCGACTTCGTGCTCAAGCAGCCCAACGCCAACATCGACCCCTACGTCAAGTACTGGAAGCGCAGCCCCGACACCTACAAGCTCGAAGCCTATCGCGCCGACGGCTCGTTGCTCTGGCGACACGACCTCGGCTGGGCCATCGAGCGTGGCATCTGGTACTCGCCCTACGTCGCCTACGACCTCGACGGCGACGGGCGCGCCGAGGTCGCCGTCAAGACCGGCGAGGGCGACCCCCGCGACCCGGAGGGCAAGGTCCAGACCGGCCCCGAATACGTCACCATCCTCGACGGCCTCACCGGCAAGCCCATCGCCCGCGCCCCCTGGCCCTCCCGCGACCCCTTCATGGCACGCAGCCGCGGCTACAACTACGCCTCGCGCAACCAGATGGCCGTCGCATACCTCGACGGCAAGACCCCCTGCCTGCTCGTCGAGCGCGGCACCTACAACCTCATCGTCCTCGTCGCCTACGAGCTCCACGACGGCACCCTCCGCGAGCTCTGGCGATGGGACAACCGCCGCGAATCACGCCAATACTGGGGACAGGGCGCACACTGGATGCACGCCGCCGACCTCGACGACGACGGACGCGACGAGGTCGTCATCGGCTCCGCAGTCATCGACGACTGCGGCGTCGGGCTCTGGTCCACCGGCCTCGGACACCCCGACCACGTCTACCTCGGCGACATCGACCCCCAGCGGCCAGGCCTCGAGATGTACTTCGGCATGGAGACGCGCCAGAAAGCCGCCAACGGCATGTGCCTCGCCGACGCCAAGACCGGCAAGATCCTCTGGGGACACCAGGGCTACACCCGCCACGTCCACAGCAACGGCATGTGCAGCGACATCGACCCCCGCTACCCGGGCAGCGAGTGCTACAGCGCCGACACCGACGAGCGAAAGCAGCCGGCCTGGGCACGCCTGCGCACCGCCACGGGCAAGGTGATCAGCGAGGACATGGCCTGGCGGTTCGGCCCCCGAGTCGCCTGGTGGGACGCCGACCCCCAGCGCGAGATCCTGTGGAAGGGCAAGGTCACCGACTACCGCGGAACGACGCACGAGCCGCGGATCGAGGGCCGCCTCGTCGCCGTCGCCGATCTCCTCGGCGACTGGCGCGAGGAGATCCTCACCTCCGTCCCCGGCGAGCTCCGCATCTACACCACCACCCTCCCAGCCACCGACCGCCGCA
>CBFDBL010000758.1:0-3015 GCA_965603035.1 uncultured bacterium | reverse complement strand
CCTCGCAGTGCTTGTGCTTGAGGTAGTCGGCGCCGCGGTCGTGGAAGTGCAGCGCCCGCCGCTTGTAGCGCGGCTTGAGGCGATGGGAGTCGGACGACCGCATCAGGAAGTCGGCCTCGCGCAGGCGGGAGGTGATGGTCGCATCGAGCGGGTAGCTGGGCACGCCGCCCTTCGCGTGCGCCTGGAGCACCAGCTGTGCCTCGCCACCGTGGCGCTCCCGCGCGACGGTGAAGGTGCACGTGCCGAGCGACAGGGTGACCAGGAAGGGGGCAACGCCCTGCGTCGAGGTGGCCTCGTAGACGAGCGTCTCGGTGACGATGCGCCGCAGCGGGTGTGTGGGCCCCCACCGCTCGGCCGCGGGCGTCGGGCAGGCAGCGGCGGCGAGCAGGAGCAGGGGCAGGGCGGTTCTCATCGGGGCCTCCGTGCGGGCCTCACGGCGCGGCGGCGGGCTGGACGACGACCTTCAGGGCGACGGAGCGGTCGCGGGCGGTCTCGAAGGCCCGCTCGACCTCGTCGAGCGGGAACGTGTGGGTGACGAGCGGCGCGAGGCGGACCCGCTCGGCCCGCGCCAGTGCGATCGCCCGCGCGAGGTCGCGGTACGGGCTGTTCGCCGCGGTCAGGATGGCGCGCTCGCCCGCCAGTCGCGCGTAGCCCGTGCCCAGCGGCTCGTCGCCGCCGGCAAGGCACACGAGCCGGCCGCCCCGCCGAAGCATCGTCAGGCCCTGCTCCCGCGTCCGCGCCGTGCCGACCGTGTCGAAGGCCGCGCTCACGCCGACCGCGTCGGTGAGCTCGAGCACGCCCACCGCGCCGTCGGTCGCCGAGGCGTCCACCGTCGCGAAGCCTAGCTCCCGCGCCGCCGCCAGCGGCCCGGAGGCCACGTCGATGGCGAACACCTCGCACGCGCCCGCCGCACGCGCCACCTGCGCCAGGCACAAGCCCACAGGCCCGCTCCCGACGACGGCCGCGCTGTCGCCAGGGCGGACGCCTGCCAGGTCCACCGCGTGGACCGCGACGGCGAGCGCGTCGAGCAGGGTCGCCTGGTCGCAGGGGATCGCCTCGGGCAGTGGGAGCGCGTGGCTGGCGGCGGCGATGCAGCGCTCGGCCAGGCCGCCGGGGTTGTAGTCGTGGCCGCGCCAGCCGGCGGCGTGGCCGTGGTGGGTCGCCTGGTCGCAGAGGTGCTCGAGCCCGCGGCGGCAGTAGAGGCAGGCCCCGCAGGCCTGGTAGGCCAGCAGCACGACGCGCTCGCCGACGCGGCCGCCGGCGGGGTCCTCGACGATGGTGCCGGCGACCTCGTGGCCGAGCACCATGTTCGGCGGATTGGGCTTGACGATGCCGAGGGTCTGCATGGCCCAGGGGTTCTCGCCTGCGAAGTAGCGCAGGTCGCTGCCGCAGATGCCACAGGCCTCGACGCGGATGGCGACCTCGCCCGCAGCGGGGTGGGGCGTGGGGATCCGCAGCAGCGCCAGCTCCTCGGGGCGCTCGAGCACGGCGGCCAGCATCGTATCGCTCATGGCAGGATCCCCCTGGTTGCCTGTGCGGAGGTCATCCTTGTCGCACTGCCGCGGGCGGCCGGGTCTAGGATGGCGGCTGGATGGCGTAGTTCCTGTGGTTGCGGAAGAGGCTGACGTGCAGGCCGGGCGCCAGGCGCGCGGCGAGCTTGGCGACGTGGTCGCGGACCCGCCTGGCCGGGTAGCGCGAGGAGACGTGGAAGAGCACGAGCGCCTTGACCCCGGCGTCGCGCGCCACGCGGACGGCCTCCTCGGCGGTCGCGTGGGTCGGCGTCTCGCGGTCGTCGGGGCTGATGAAGGTGGCCTCGTGCATGAGCACCTCGGCGTCGCGCACCGTGTCGGGGTCGAGCGGCATCGTGTCGCCGCTGTAGGCGAGGAGGATCTTCTCGTAGCTCTCGTTGAGCTGCTCGGGCGGGAGCGAGCGGGCGAGGCTGGCGATCTCGTCCTGGGGCAGGTCGGCGTACTGGGGCCGCAGGCGCTTGCGGGCCTCCATCACGTTGAAGCCGAGCGCCCGCATGCGGCCGCCGTGGCGCGACTGGAATGCGACCAGGTGGCCGCGCCGGCGCTCGAAGCCGAGCTCCACCCGCTGGCCGGGCTCGAGCGGGTGCCAGGTCAGCGCGTAGCCGAGCCGGTAGGTCAGGCTCTCGATGTAGCGGCGCTGGAGGCCGATGAGCACGTCGCCGTCGGGGTAGTAGACCTCCAGCGGCTTCTCCTTGTCGCCGCGGGCCGACCGCCGCGACTGGAGCAGGCCCGGCAGCCCGCCGATGTGATCGTAGTGGCCGTGGCTGAGGAACACCTTCTCGATGCCGAAGACGAAGTTCTCCATCGCCGTGCTCACGCCCTCGCCGGCGTCGAGCAGGATCCGCGCGGGGCGGTAGTAGAACCACGTGGCGTACATCGCCTTCGAGTAGCCGCTCAGGTTGCTGACGATCTCTTCGTGAAGGCTCATGCTCGCATCGGCCCTCAGGGCGCTGTCGGCTTCGCGTCGTCCGCCTCGGCCGGCGGCTCCGCCACGACCTCGAAGCCGCGCCGCACGATCCGGCGGCTGAGCACGTCGCTGACCGAGATGGTCCATTGCCCAGGCAGCTCGTTCTCGGCCAGCGGCTGCGTCGCCGCGAGCACGCCGTCCGACGTCACGCGCTCGCCGCCCAGGTCGCCGCGCTCGCGGCCGTCCGGGCCTGTGACGAACACGCGGAGGATGTGGCAGCCGGCCACCGCCTCGCCGGCGCCGTTGACCACGGTCGCCGTGTATTGTAGCACATCGCCCGCGCGCACGCGCGCCGCGGCGAGCTCGAGACGCACCGAGAACGGGCGCTCGCGGTAGAGCACCCACACGCCGCCGTCGCGCGGCGGCAGCGACACCGTCAGCGCGCGCGCCTCGACGGCCAGCTCCTCACCCGTCAGCAGATCGAAGGCGCAGGCGCAGTCCGCGTCGAGCGTCACGCGGCTCGTCCGCGGCTCGTCGCTGTGGTTCACGGCCACGAGCAGCCAGGCGCCGTCGCACGCG
>CBFDBL010000757.1:0-3023 GCA_965603035.1 uncultured bacterium | reverse complement strand
TCGTCAAGGGCAAGTTCGTCTCGGCCAAGCTCAAGGAGGGCGAGGACAAGGTCCTGGTGACCATCGCCCCTGCCGAGGGCGAGAAGCCCGCTGCCCTCGAGGTCGTCCTCCCCAAGCAGCTCTCGGTGTGGTACCGCGAGGGCGAGGAGGGCAAGCTCACCGCCTGGGGCATCGGCATCCCCCGCCCGCCGAGGGAAGGCGGGAAGAAGAAGAAGTAGGCCGGACGGGCCCTCTGGCCCCATCCGCACGCCGCTGTGACAGCCCGAGCGGGGCGCCGACCGCCCCGCTCGGGCTCGTTCTCGCGGCGCGCCGGCGCGCCGCCGAGGGCGCCAGGTCACAGGCTCCGGGCTCCAGACGTTCCCCGTCGCGGCATCGGCTGTACCCCCGACCCCCGGAACCTGGAACCCGGAACCGCTTCCCCCGCCCCCGCTCCCGCGTGGCGATCACAAGTCGTGCCGCGCCAGATGCTTAGGGTCCGGATTTCGTCATTGACAGCGCGGGCGCGGTACCGTATACTATAAGACGCGCGGGGGACTCGAGGTGCGCCGTGGCACATTACCGCCACGCACAGTTCGCCGAGCTCGCCCGGCAGTTGCTCAGGTACTCGCCCCGAGCTCGCAAGCTCCAGCAGCTCTCCCGGCTACGGGAGTTCGCTTGCAGTCTCCAGCCTGACCGCGCCTACCCCTACGACTACGTCTGCTACCAGCTCACGCGCTTCAAGCCCGACGACGCGCCGCACGCGGTCTTCGACGGCAAGACGCTGCTCGCCGACCTCATGGCGCTGCACCACGAGCTCAGCGACGCGCTCGACCTGCCGGCCGAGTGGGCGGGCGAGCCGGTGCTGACCCTCGACGAGGTGCGTCGGACCTACGACGTGTCGCTCAAGACGGTGCGCCGCTGGCGGGGGCGGGGCCTGGTGGCGTATCGGTTCGTCTTCGGCGACGGGCGGAAGCTGACGGCGGTGCGGCAGAGCGACCTCGAGGACTTCGTGGAGGCGCACCCGGAGACGATCGCGCGGACGGGCGCCTACTCGTACATCGCCGGCCCGGAGCGCCGCGCGGTGATCGCCCGGGCCTTCGAGCTGTCGCTGACCGAGGAGCTGTCGGTCGGCGAGGCGGCGGGCCGGCTGGCGCGGGAGTTCGGCTGCGCGCACGGCGCCGTGCGGGCGCTGCTGCGGCGCTACGATCGCGAGCACCCCGAGGCGCCCGTGTTCGCCAAGGCCGCGCAGCCGCTCTCGGCGGCCGAGCGTCAGCAGATCCTCGCCCTCTACCGCCACGGCCTCGACGCCGATGCCCTGGCCCGCGCCTTCCTGCTCGGCCGCGCGGCCGTCGAGCGCGTCGTCCGCGACCTCACCGTCGAGGACGTCCTGGGCCGCGAGTGGTACTACGTGCCCTGCGACGACTTCCAGCGGCCCGACGCCGACCAGGCCATCCTCGGCGAGCCCCTGCCCGACGGCCTCGACGAGCGCGGCGTCGCCGGCCCGCTCGACCCCGACCAGGAGCACGCGCTCTTCCGACGCTACAACCTCCTCAAGTACCGACTCGCACAGGCACGCGACGACCTCGCCCCCTCCGACCTCGTGCCCGACGCCATCCAGCACGTCCTCGGCCTCCACGACGACGCCCTCGCCGTCCGCAACTGCCTGGTCGTCGCCAACCTCCGGCTCGTCGTCCACCTCGCCAGCCGACACGTCGCCCCGGGCCGCCCGCTCGACGACCTCGTCAGCGACGGCACCGTGAGCCTCATGCAAGCCATCGAGCGCTTCGACTTCACGCGAGGCGTCCGCTTCTCCACCTACGCGAGCTGGGCCATCCGCAAGAACTTCGCCAAGACCATCCCCCACGAGCTCCGGATCCGCCGCGCCGCCAGGACAGGCACCCAGGAGCTCATCGACGAGCACCCCGCGCCCAAGGGCCCGACCGCCGAGGGACGCGAGGTCCGCGAGGTGCTCCGCTCGACCGTCGCCGCGCTGCTCCTCGAGCTCGGCCCGCGCGAGCGCGAGATCGTCGTCGCGCGCTTCGGCCTCGGCCGCGAGCCCGAGACGCTCGAGCAGATCGGCCGGCGCTTCGAGATCACCCGCGAGCGCGTGCGCCAGATCGAGGCCCGCGCCCTCCGCAAGCTCGCCGCCCTCGTCGATCCCGCCCTCATCGACAGCGTCCTGTGAGCCGGGCGCCGCACCCTGGCGGCCATTTGCGCTTGCTTTTCGCCGCGGCCGGCGCTATGATTCCGCGTGCCTCGCGACGAGGCCGATGCGAGCCCATGGCCCGAAAGGAGCTTCGAGCATGCGCCAGTGGACCGCCGCGCTTGTGGTGACCTTCGCCCTCCAGGCGCTCGCGCAGGAAGGCGAGCAGATGATCCCGCGCATCGATCTGCCCGGCGAGCGCTCGGTCCGCAAGCAGCTCGCCATCTCCGACAAGCAGATGGACGCCTGGGACCTGACCGGCGACGACCGCGACTCCGTCAAGGGCAAGGTCGCCGACCTCAACAAGCAGCGCGCCGAGCTGATCCAGAAGCTCCTGGCGGCACGCGAGAGCCTCAAGCAGGCACACCAGGGACTCAACGAGGCCCTCAACAGCCTCCGCGCACAGCAGGCCGAGCTCCACGCCTACATCAAGCCCATGCTCCCACCCGACAAGAAAGCCGACTTCGACCTCCGCGTCGGCCTCCAGTCCATCATCGACTGGCTCAACCTCTCCGACGCACAGGCCGACCAGCTCGTCCAGGCACGACGACAGCTCATCACCGAATACGGCGGACGCGACGACAACCCCGCCGCACGACTCGCCAAGGCCGCCACCGACGACGTCACCCCCGAGAACCGAGAACAATACAAAGAGCTCGTCAAGAAGTACATGGAGTTCAACCAGAAGTGGATGGCCAAGGTCCAGGAAGTCCTCAACGAGGAGCAGAAGAAGATCTGGACCACCCGCTACCGCCGCACCCTCTACACCATCGGCGGCGGCGGCCTCTAGTGTCCTGACCGACAAGAACCCTCCATAAGTCGGCGGGGCAGAGCAGA
This sequence comes from uncultured bacterium, assembly GCA_965603035.1. GTDB lineage: Bacteria > Planctomycetota > PUPC01 > DSUN01 > DSUN01 > CAZDNN01. Next base: position 4 of record CBFDBL010000757.1, on the reverse strand, counting down.
CCTT
>CBFDBL010000756.1:0-3025 GCA_965603035.1 uncultured bacterium | reverse complement strand
CGATCAACGAGATCCTCCACGCCGACCTCATCGTCATCGGGCCCGGAAGCCTCTTCACCAGCGTGGTCGCCAACCTGCTCGTCCCCGCCGTCCCCGGGGCCATCCGCGCCTCCAAGGCGCGCAAGGTCTACGTCTGCAACATCGTCACCCAGCCCGGCCAGACCGACGGCTACGACGTGGGCGACCACATCGACGCCGTCGCGCGCTACCTCGGCGAGGGGGCCCTCGACGGCGTGCTCGTCAACTCCAACATCCCGCCCGACCCCGTGCTCGCGCGCTACCGCGACGAGGGAGCCGCACTCGTCCGAATGGGCGACGGCGTCTCACGCCACCGAGTCCAGGTCGTCCTCGACGACCTCGTCGAGGACCTCGACCACAAGCGCATTCTCTGGGAGAAGCAGGACTTCCTGCGCCACGACCCCGACAAGCTCGCCGAGCTCATCTGGAGCCTGCTGTAGCCCGCGCCCGACGCCGCCCCCTCAGCGCCGACGAGCCATCCAGTCGAGCACCGTCCGGATCGCCACCATGCTCTCCGCCTTCGCCGCCGCGAAGGCAAACACCCCGGCCGCCACCGAGCCCACACCCAGCAGAGCCATGCGCCAGTGCGGCGCGTAGCCCCACCCCGCCACGCAGCCCACCACCGTGACCAGGAACACGATCCACCCCGTCGCCTGCGACTCCCCGAGCGAGAGCGGCAGGCGATAGACCTTGACGCAGATCCGGCGCACGACGTACGGGATCGCCAGGAAGACGAGCACGGCGGCCGCCACGTGTCCCCACACCCGCTGCTCGGGCTTGACGCCGTGCACGGCGCCGTAGCGCAGGAAGTTGCCCTTCGGCTCCTGCCTCGCGGCCGCGGGGGCCGGCTGGCTCGTGACGGGCTTCTTCGCGGGGGCGGCGGGCGTCTCCGTGGCGGGCTTCGTCTCGCGGGCCTTCGCGAGCTTGTCCTGGAGCCCCTTGTCGTCGGGCGCCAGCGCGACGGCCCGCTCGTACCACCGGACCGCCTCGGCCCGGTCGCCGCGCCGCTCGCACACGGCGGCCAGGCGGGCGCAGGCCTTCGCGTCCTTCGGGTCGAGCTCGCACTCGCGCTTGAACGCCTCGTAGGCCTCGTCCCACTTCCCCTGCTTGCGGCGGGCCATGCCCAGCCAGTAGAAGACGCGGTCGTGGTCGGGGAACTGCCTGGCGGCGTCGTCGAGGATGGCCGCGCTCTTCTCGTAGTCGCCCTCGTTGTAGGCGTCCACCGCGGCCTCCACGAGCTTCGCCGCCGCAGCGCTCTCGCCCGCCCACGCCGCGGCCGACCCGCTCGCGAGCAGCCCCAGCACGGCCCCCGTCAGCAGCACGAGGCGGCAGCCCCGCGCCCGTCGATCTCTCCGCGTCTGCCTGCGCTTGATCACGATGGTCCCCTCGGCGCCTGGTGACAAATCAGCCCTCTGGAGTTGGCTCGCGCTCGTTGTACCCGGCAGCCGGCCTCCCCGGGCGCGGCCGTATGCTACCGGCCCGCGCCGTCGCGTGTCAAGCCACAGGGCTCGCGCGCCGAGTGGCCGCCACGACGAAGCCTGGTGGGAAGCGTGGGCTAGCGGCCGTCGAGCCAGCAGCGCCAGGCGCCGCGTTCCTCGAAGATGGGGTCGGTGCGCTGGCCAGCAAGCTGGCGATCGACCCAGGCGGCGAGCTTGCCCGCCATCTGCTCGGCCACGGCCCGCTCCTGCCCCGCGCGGTCGTGGATCTCGCAGGGGTCGTTGGTCAGGTGGAAGAGCTCGGGCGGCGAGCCGTCCTTGTGCCAGAGCAGCTTCCAGGGCGGGGCGATGTAGGCCCGCTGCCTGCCGCACTCGACGACGATCTCCTCGGGCGCCTCCCGCGTGCCGTTGGCCAGCGCGATGAGGCTGGCGCCGTCGAAGGGCGCCTCGACGTCGGGCATGAGCTTGGCGCCGAGCCGGCCGAACTCGGGGCGCTCCTGGTGCGGGAAGTAGTCGAGCAGGGTCGGCGCGTTGTCGGCGTGCTGGGCGAAGCCCGGGATGCGGGTCCTGGCCGCCACGTGCTGCGGGTCCCAGAGGATGAGGGGGACGCGGGCCGTCGTCTCGTGGACGGTGCCGTGGCCCCAATTGCCGTGAAGGTCGAGGTCCTCGCCGTGGTCGCTCGTGATCAGGATGGCCGTGTCGCCGAGGATGCCGAGCGCGTCGAGCTGATCGACGACGCGGCCCACGCAGTGGTCGGTGTAGAGGACCTCGTCGTCGTAGAGGTCGATGCTGTGATTGGGCTTGTCCTCTGGCAGGCGATCGACGGGTCCCCAGCCTGGGACGTAGCCGTAGCCGTCGGGCGCGGTCTCGACTGCGAGGTCGTCGCGATGGCGTGAGAAGCGGCCTCGGAACTGCTCGGGATGGTTGTAGGGCGTGTGCGGGTCCCAGTAGTGGACGAAGGCGAAGAAGGGCTCGGCGGCGTGCTGCGCGAGCCAGGGCAGCAGGCGGTGGTTCACCTCGTCGGCCAGGATGGTGTGGTGGAGCCAGGCGGGCGAGCGGGTGATGTTGATGTAGAACTCGTAGCCGCGGACGAAGTGCTTCATGTGGCTGCGGAAGTTGACCAGGTTGTCGAAGGCGGCCGTCGTATAGTTGCCGCGGGCCTGGATGCGCTCGGCGACGGTCGTGATGCGGTCGTCGAGCAGCGGCGCGTTCGGCACGTTCCACGGCGTGAGGTAGAAGCCGTGGTTGACGGCGGCCAGCCCCGTGTGCAGGCTCGTGAAGCCCGGGCCCGTGGCAATGGCCGAGGCATAGGAGTTCTCGAACAGCGCCCCCTCCGACGCCAGCCGGTCCAGGTTCGGCGAGGTGTCGCGGAAGTACCCATAGCAGCCCAGATGGTCCGATCGCAGCGTGTCGAGCACGAACCACACGACGTTCATTCAGCGCTCCCTTCGCTCGCGGGAGGGCGAGGCACCCCCCGAGCCGCCGATAGAGGAAAGGCCGTCCCACGTTCGCGGCACCGCCGGATCCACGCCCACCCCCGCGCCGCGTCCCGGCGTCTACCCAAAAAGAGT
>CBFDBL010000755.1:0-3033 GCA_965603035.1 uncultured bacterium | reverse complement strand
AGGTGGCCGAGCGGTTCTTGGGCCTCGGGTTGTCGGTAGCCTCAATAGAGCCTGATGGCTCCACTCCGGAACGCCCTGGCGCCGTTCGGAGTCCACGCCTTCAGGCGTGAGTGAGGTGGCCGGGTGGTTTCCGGGCCTGGGGTCGTCGGGAGCCTGGCTAGAGCCTGAAGGCTCCACTCCGAACGGCGGGAGCTTTGGTAGAGCCTGAAGGCTCCACCCCGGAACGGTTTGCTGGCGGAGGAGAAACCGAATGGCCGTCGATCTGAGCAGCGTGACCGTGTCGTGCACGAAGCCGAAGGGCAAGCCAGCCCGGCTGCTCGCCGCGATGGGCATCAGCCTCATCCCCATCGAGGAGGACGAGGGGGACGTCGATCGCTACTTCCTGAGCAAACGCCTCGCCATCGAGCGGCGCACCGGCGGCGGCTTCATCAAGGGCATCATGGAGAAGACGCTGTTCACCTCGGCCATCTACCTCCGCGAGCACTTCCGCCTGCCCGTGCTCGTGGTCGAGGGGCAGGTGAACTTCGACTACACGGGCTTCAGCCCCGAGGCGATCCGCGGCGCGCTCTGCTCGATGATGCTCGAGTACGCCATCAACGTGCTCGCGACGCCGAACGTCGAGGAGACGGCGGCGCTCATCGCCATGATGGCCCGCCAGGAGCAGCTCGGCATCCCCGAGATCAGCCTCGTGCCCAAGCGCAAGGCGCCCGACCTGCCCGACCAGCAGCGGCGGGTCATCGAGATGCTCCCCGGCTGCGGCAGGGTCATGGCCCGCGACCTGCTCCAGCGCTTCGGCTCGGTCCGGCGCATCGTCAACGCCACCGAGGACGAGTTCCGCTCGATGCGCGGCATCGGCGCCAGGAAGGCCAAAGGGATCATGAAGGTCCTCAACGCCGAGTACGAGGCGGTGGACACCGAGCGCCACCTCGAGGACGCCATCGAGGCCGAGCCGTCGCTGCTCTTCGATCAGCACGTCATCCAGGTCGCCCGTCAGCTCTACATCTTCACCGACGAGGGCCGCCGCCAGTTCGTCGACATGGTCTACCTCGATCCCGAGGCCGACGTGCTCAACTTCGTCGAGCTCAAGCGCGGGCGCATCGGCCGCGAGCACGTGGCCCAGCTCCGCCGCTACATGGACCACGCCGCCGACGCGGCGGCCATCGACGCCTTCCTGCGCAGGGGCAGCACGCTCCGCGGCCTGCTCGCCACCGTCGAGCCCGGCGGCCACGAGCCCGACGACCCCGACATCGACGTGCGCATCGTCGACCGCAAGCGCGCCATCGCCGTGCTCAAGCAGCTCCGGGCCCGGCGACTCGGGGCAGGGTGAGGGAGAACGGGAGAAGACCCTGGATTCGAGGCGTCCGCTCCTGCTCTCCCTCACCCCCGCCCTTCTGCTATGAGGACAATCGTCAAGTGGTGGTCGTGACATCCGCCCTCTCCTCTGCTTCCGCTGCCGACAGCCTGCCTGGGGACCCCGCGGCCCCTCCCCCAAGCTGGCTGGGCGGAAGCCGCCCGCCTGCCGCCCCCCAGGCAGGCTGTCTCGCTCTTCCCCCACGGGGGGCCGGGGGGAACCTGCACGGACTGACTGCACCGCAGCGGCCCCGCAAGGCGAAGGCGGCGTTTCGCCGCTTGCCAGCCGCACCACTTGTGCCCGATGGGGAGATGTCCTGCGTAGAACGCCGGCCGAAGGCCTCGGCGGCGGCCCGGACGGCCAGATGTCAGGGGACACGCTGCCCGCGTCACCAGCGATAGGGTTGCCGAGGGCCAGAGAGGAAGCGGCGTCGGGCGTAGCCCGCCGCGGAAGGGCGAGCCGCCCAGGCTGAGGTCCCCACGGCCTACATGCTGGCTGCCAGTGTGAGAGGGAGTCACGCTGTCTGCTGTTCCAGGGTGGTTCTTGCATCGGGTGGTAGCCCGTGCTAGGCTCGTGGCGCGCATCCGAGGGGTCAGGGTGGCTTCGGTTCAACCGTCACTGATGGGGGCATCCGATGTTCGCTGATGTCGAGCTGCGGGAGCTGGCCGAAATGACGGCGCCCGAGCGGGCGTTCCTGAGCGTCTACTTGGCCAGACCGCGCTCGGCGGCCGAGTTGGACAAGCGCTTCAAGGCCGTCCGCCGCGCGCTCAAGGCCGGTGGTGCCGACGCAAGGGACGAGCGAGAGCATTTCGACGAGAATGTGAAGCTCGTGCAGGAATACCTCGACAGCCATCCGTTCGAGTCAGGCTCCCTGTGCCTGCTGGCGTGCTGGGCGCTCGACTTCTTCAGGGCGATCCCGCTCGCCGCGCCGGTGCCCGACCTGGTGATGATCGATGCGTCGCCCTACCTGCGGCCGCTCGCGGAGCTCCAGGACGAGTATGAGAACGTGGCGGTGGTGGTGGCCGACAACAAGAAGGCGCGGATCTTCGTGGTCTCGTCCGCCGTCGCCGGCGACGCCGAGGTGGTCAAGGGCAACGTCAAGAACCACGTGAGGAAAGGCGGCTGGTCGCAGCAGCGCTACGAGCGGCGGCGGGACAAGCAGCTCCTGCTCTACGCCCGCGAGATCGTGGACGCCGTCGTGCGGCTGAGCCAGGAGGAGGACTTCCGCCGCATCATCCTGGTCGGCAGCAAGGAGACCCTGCGCGTCGTCCACGAGGAGCTGCCGCAGCAGCTCCAGGCTCGCGTGGCCGAGAAGGCGGTCAACCTCGGCGGCAGCGATGAGGGTGCGACGGTGAACGCGGAGATCGCCGCGCTCTTCGCCGAGCAGGAGCGGGAGTCGGAGGCCGCGCTCTGGGAGCGGATCCGCGTCGCCTACCTCCGCGGCGGCCTCGGCGTCGTCGGCATCGAGGACGTGCTGGCGGCGGCGCAGCAGGGCCGGGTGGAGACGGCCATCGTCGATCGCACCTACAGGCCCGAGGGGCGGCGGTGCCGCGACTGCGAGCATCTCGAGCCGCGCGTCGTCGAGGCCTGTCCCGCCTGCGGCTCGGGGTCCGTCTTCGCCGTCGATCTGGTCAGCGACCTGGTCGATCTCCTCGAGCGCACCAGCGCCACCATCGACTTCG
>CBFDBL010000754.1:0-3037 GCA_965603035.1 uncultured bacterium | reverse complement strand
GGCCGCGATGGTGCCCGCGTGGCTCGGCCGCATCGACCACTATGGCAAGCCCCGGCTCTTCGCCGAGTACGGCCTGGTCGCGCCCACCTGGGGTCCCAGCCCGCGGATGGACGAGGACACCGAGGGCGTGCACCTGCACAACGGCCTCTGGTCGGCGACGATGACGGGAGCCTGCGGCACGGCCATGCTCTGGTGGTGGGGCAACTACGTCCACCCCAACGACCTCTACTTCCAGTTCGCCGCCGTCGCGAAGTTCGTGGACCGCGTGCCGTGGACCACCGCCGGCTTCCAGCCCGTCGAGGCCACGGCCAGCGCGCCGCAGCTACGCGTCATGGGCCTGCGGGGCAAGGGCCTCACGCTCCTGTGGTTGCACAACCGCACGCACACGTGGTGGAACGTCGTCGAGAAGCAGCCCATCCCCGCCATCGAGAACGCCGCGGTCACCCTGACCGGCCTGGCCGACGGCGACTACAGGGTCGAATGGTGGGCCACGTGGAAGGGGGGCATCGCAAGGAAGGAGCAACGGCGCGCCGAGCGGGGCGCGCTGACCCTCGACGTCGGGACGCTGCCGCGCGACGTCGCCGTCAAGCTCGTCGCCGCGCCCAGAAGATGAGCCACGGCGGCGCCACGGCCTCGAAGTGACGCCACGTGCCCGGCTCCGCCGCGATGTCGCCGTTCCCGTCCTCCCACGCCCCGAGCAGCTCGAACCCTGCCCCGATGATGCCGTTGACCAATGTGCCCAGGCCGTGGCGGAACTCGCGCGGGCCCCGCACCCGCGCCCGCGTGCCGTCGCCGCGCTCGAAGTCCCAGCACGGGTCGTCACACACCACCTCGGCACCGTCCACGTACGGCTCCCGCAGCGCGTACCCCTCGCCAGTCCACCGCTCCCAGACGCCGTGGATGAACGGATTCGTGCAGGTCATGCGGTAGAGGCCGCCGGGGCGCAGGACCCGCGCCACCTCGCTGAAGACCTGGCGGGCGTCGGGCACGAAGTTCAGCGAGTGCGCGTGCCACACAATGTCGAAGGCGCCGTCGGCGAAGCGCGAGAGATCGCGCATGTCGCCGTGGCAGGTGGCGACCTCGACGCCGTAGTGGGCGGCGGCCTCGCGGTCGCGCTCGAGCTGTGTCTCGCAGAAGTCGAGCACGGTCACCCGCGCGCCGAGGAGCGCGAAGGCCGCGCTCTGTTGCCCGCCGCCGCCCGCGAGGCACAGCACGTCCCGGCCCGCCGCCTCGCCCATCATCCCCTCGGGATCCACGAGCGCCCGCGCGGAGTCGGCCGTGAGGTCGAGCATGGGCCGCGAGAAGTCCACGCCCTCGCGCGCCAGCTCCTCCCAGCGTTCCTTGTTGTGCCGTGCCAGATCGTCCATGGCGGAGCCCTCGGAGTCGGGTGCATCACTCACTGCGGTTCGCCAGCCAGTCGAGCGCCAGCCGCGCGAAGACGATGCGCTCGTAGGGCGAGTGGTCGCCTCCCTCGTAGAGGCAGCCGAGCGAGCCGTCCGACATGACGGTCAGGTCGGAGTAGGCCGCGTGGCCGGGCGCCAGCACGCGCGCGACGGGCCAGGTCTTCCCCTCGTCGGGGCTCAGGCGCAGGGTGAGCTTGTTGCGGTAGCGGCCGAGGCCCTCGCCCTCGAAGCGGTTGGCAGGATTCGAGAAGACGAGCCGCACCGGCTCGCCCGCCTTCGCAGGCGGCAGCGCGATCAGGCCCGCGTGGCAGTTCGAGTCCACGAGCACCCGGTTGAGCGTGAAGGCGTCGAAGGTCTCGCCGCGGTCACGGCTCCGACCGACGGCGCGGTAGCCCACCTTCGTGCGCACGTTGAGGTAGATCGAGCCGTCGGCGAGCTGCGCCATGCCAAACTCGCGGATCGACCCGCCGACTGCCGCCGAGCCGCCCAGCCGCCACGTCCCCCCGCCGTCCGCGCTCACCATCACACAGCTATGCCGCTTGCCGTCGAGCACGTAGCCGCCCTGGATGAGCAGGCGGCCGTCGCGGAGCTGGATGCCGTGGCTGCCGTTGCCCGTCGCCGCGCTCACGGCGCCCCCGGGGAAGTCGAGCGGGACGGGATGCGGCGCCGACCACGTCTTCCCCTCGTCGCGGCTCTCAACGATGTGGTCGAGGTAGCCCAACTCCCGCATCTTCGCGTAGGGCGTCGAGCTCACGAAGCGGTGGGGATTGCCCTTCGCCGGCCAGTAGCGGCAGAACTTGAGGATCGCGCGCGACCGCCGATGGACGACGGCCGGGCCGTGGTGGACGTCGGTGTCGGGGCGGGTCACGAGCGTCTGCATCGGCAGCCAGGTCTTCCCGCCGTCGAGGCTGCGTCGCAGGACCACGTCGGTCTCGTGGCCGAAGTCGCCCACGCTGCCCTTGCGCCGGCTCGCGAAGGCCAGCACCACACCCTTCGTCGAGACGACGACCGAGGGGATGCGATACCAGTCCTTCCCCTCGTGGGCGAACACGGGGGTCTGCATCGGCGATCCGCCCCCGTCTGCCTGGCTCATGGCCATCCCCAAGGCGAGAAGCGCACGGATGACGCGCATCCAGGTTCTCCGTTCCCTGTCACTTCAGCCACTCATACAGATCGTAGTGCTCGCACGTCATGCCGAGCGCCTCGTAGACCTGCCGCGCGACGGCGTTGGCCTTCTCGACGTAGAGCCGCAGGCCGGCCAAGTCGGGCGACCGCTCGACCTGAGCCTTGAGCGTGCGGAAGAGCGCGGTGAAGACGCCGCGGCGGCGGGCCCCGGGCACGACGTAGAGCGAGTGGATCCACAGCACGGTGGCGCAGCGCCAGTCGCTCCACTCGGGCATGGTGAGCAGGCAGCCGACGATGCGGCCGTCCTGTTCGGCCACCCAGTAGCGGCCCTTGGCGGGGTCGTCGAACACGGCGCGGACGCCGCGCCGCACGGTCGGGGGGTCGAGGGCGAGGCCCTCGCTCTCGCGGGCCATGGCGACCTGGAAGCTGGCGATGGTCGCCGCGTCGTCGGGTCGGGCGGGCCGGACGTGGATGGCGCTCACGGCTGGGTGTCTCCGCGTGTGAGGTCG
>CBFDBL010000753.1:0-3040 GCA_965603035.1 uncultured bacterium | reverse complement strand
CGCGGCACCGGCGCTCAACGCCCTGGCCGACTTCCTCCGCAGCCAGGGCCGAGCCGACGAGGCCGAGCCGCTGCTCCGCGGCGCGCTCGACGACGCCGAGGCCCGCTGCGACGCCGGCGACGCACAGCTCGCACCACGCCTCTCCGCGCTCGCCGACACCTGCATGGACCTCGAGCGCTACCCAGAGGCCGAGCGGCTCTACGCACGCGCGCGCGATATCGTCCAGACCGCGCTCGGCCCGCGACACCTCTGGGCCGCCGTCAGCCTCTACAACCTCGCCGAGCTCTACGTCCGACAGGGACGCAGCGTCGAGGCCGAGGTCTGCTACCGACGCGGCATCGACATCGAGGAGCAGGCGCTCGACCCCCACGACCCCACCCTCGCCGCCAGCCTCGACCGCCTCGCCAGCCTCTACTTCGACCAGCACCGATACGCCGAGGCCGCGCCCCTGATGCAGCGCGCCATCGACATCCTCGAGCGCGCCTACGGCGCCGACGACGAGCGACTCGCGCCCGCACTGAACAACCTGGCCGAAGCCCTTCGCAACGGCGGCGACCTCGCCCGCGCCGAGCCCTGCTACCAGCGCGCGCTCGCCATCAACCGCTCCGCTCACGGCCCCGACTACCCCCCCAACGCCATCGTGCTCACCAACCTCGCCCTCCTCCTCGAGACCACCGGCCGGCCCGAGGCCGCCGAGCCGCTACTCGACGAGGCCGTCGGCATCCACCAGCGTGTCCTCGGACCCGACCACCCCGACCTCGCCGCCACGCTCTCGACCTACGCACGCCTGCTCGCCGACATGGGCCGCCTCGACGAGGCCGCCCTCCTCGACCGCAAGTCCCGCGCCATCCTCTTCCGACGCAACTGAGCCCCACGTCCGCCCAGAACCACAAGCACGCCGCGGTGGGCCATGCCCCCGCGGCGCGCGGGCCGCAGTCAACCAGGGGGCGGACGCCTGCCGCCCTGCAAGGCAGGTCTCGGGCTCAGGGCTCGAGCACCTGGAAGTGGTCGCTGTCCTTGAGCGCCTTGTCGAAGGAGAGGGTGGTCTCCGCCCCAGCCCGGTGGTTGGCTCTGCCGAGGCAGTAGTCGGCGAAGTCGCCCTTCCCGCGCCGGTAGTCGCCGAGCGCCTGCCACACGGTGTCCTTGTCGGCAACCTCGAACTGAGCCGTACGGAGGATCTGCTCCAGCGCGGTGAGGACGTGGCCCTTGCCGAGGCCGTAGGCGCTCTCGAGCACCCACACCAGTTCGCAGAGCACGAGCGGCTGGATGAGCATCGTCTCGCCCGCGTCGGCCGCGGCCTCGATCTCGCGGGTCGCGACAGCCGCCTGCTTCGGATCGTCCTGGCTCAGGTAGCGGACCAGCACGTTTGTATCGAGCCCCTTCACCGCTTCCCCCCTCGCTTGCGGATCGCCTGGTTCATCGCCGCCACGCTCACTGGCTTGCGGCCCGGCCGATGCAGCATTCCCTTCAATCGCCGCACATCCTCCACCGCCGGGCGGATGAGCACATCGCCGTCGTCCTGGAGCACGAAGTCGAGCCTGTCGCCCGGCCGTAGCCCCAGATGCTCGCGAATCGCCTTCGGGATGACAAGCTGCCCCTTGCTAGTGAGCGTGGCCTTCGGCATCGTGCAGTCCTCGATCACAGGCGTCTTACCCTAATGGCCATTCCCTTACTTCATAGTAAGATATCGGGCCGGCGGAGTCAAGCCCCCATGCCCTCCCGGGTCTGACCCGGGAGCTCGAGGTGCGGTTGCCCTCGGATACGAATGGTCGGTGAACGAGCCGCTGGAGACAGGTGGCTGTCCCCCTCCATCCGTGGCCTTCCCTGGCCTCCGCCGCTCTCGCTCCCGCGGCTGGCGGCGTCCCGCTGTGGCGTCCGCCTTCCCTTCAGTGTGGCTCAGTCAGGCCGTGCCCGAGTCCCCTCCGGTGGCGGCGGAGCGCGAGCTGGTGATGGGAGGGGAAGGCTCAGCAGCGTGCGTGGGGCGGCGGCAGGCTTCGGCGCGGCGGCGGCAGCCGCTGCCCGATGCCAGCCTGGGGGAGGGGACGCCGGGGGTCCCCACGCAGGCTGCGGTGACGTGGGGGAGCCCGGTCGGGGAGTACGGCAGGGCAAGACCTCTGTGCGGGGGGCAGCTTCGGTCTCGCTCCCAAGCTCCGGCTTGGGAACGAGAGGAAAGCCATCGCGCCCCCGGAGTCAAGCGCCCGTATCGTCCTCGCACGGCCCTGCTGCGGCCATGGGCCGAGGCATCTGCCCTCACGGCCCCACGCTTGCCCCCATCCGGCTTTGACCGAGGGGCAGGCCGGCATCAGGGGGAGGCCCGTCCGGGCCGCCGCTCCGCGCGGCTGTGGTCGCCGACGCGCGTCGCCCTTGCCGCCCTGCGCGTTCTGCGGAGGCGATGTCCCCACCCGAGGGCAAGGGATGCAGCTGGGCAAGCGGCGGAGACGCCGCCTTCGCCTCTGGCGCTTCGCGCGCCGCGGCTCAGCAGGAGCGCTGAGGAATCAGCATGTCGGCGTGCCGTCCGTGAGGCTCCCACAGAAACGCTGATTCCTCAGCTCTCTGACCTCGTCGCAGCGTCAGCAAGACGAGGGCGGCGTCCTCGCCGCTCGCCCAGCCGCCTCCCTTGCGACCAATGGCCCAGATGCGCTTCGCAGAAGGCGACGGAAGCCACGGGCGAGCGGAGCCGCGGCCCGGACGGGCACAGGACGCGGTGACAGCCCCCTTTCACCAGCCTCGGCAGGGCACAGCAAGACCGTCACCTAGCCACACGGCTCCGCCGTCACTGAGTCTTCCGTTGACGCAGTGAGAGGGTCCCCGCGAGGCCGCGGCCCATCTCGGAGTCGTTTAGGTGTGGGACCGTGACGGCATCGAGGCATCCGCCACCAGTCCCGGGGGCAGTCTTCGGTGGCCCGCAGGCGCCAGGGGCGATGATGCAAGGGGTCTGCGGCAGCCAGCGCCGAGGCTGTTGACGGGGGCGGTATTCCCCTGGGCCACGTTCTCGCAGCGGCCGCGTGCCGTCGCGGGGCGCTCCTGCCCGCGTTCTGCC
>CBFDBL010000752.1:0-3053 GCA_965603035.1 uncultured bacterium | reverse complement strand
CGCGGGGCCGGAGTGACGGCCGCAGGGGCCCGCGGGGGACGCCTGAGCCACGTCGGCGCCTGGACTTACGGCGCAGAAAGCGTGCAGCAATCGCGCCTGCCGCCCGACCACTGTGAGGAGCCCGGCGGGCGGCGACCGGCCGCGCAGGCGTGAGGCTGGGCGCCGCCCTGGAGCTTGCTTTTGCCCGTGCTTGCTGCTACACTTTGGCGAGCGCTTGGCACGCGTGGCGTACGGAGTCGGCGGCAGACGCCGACGGACCCTCTTTGCGGAGGCACAGGGATGCGGAAGCCTGGAACGTGGTTGGCCGTGGCGGCTGTGGTGGCGCTGGTAGGGGTGTGCTACGCCGGCGAGCCGCTCGCGAAGCCGAAGGAGGATCCGAAGCCCGCCGCCGAGGAAACGGTCGGCAACGAGAACGACGTCGTCGCGCGCGTGGACGACATCGCCATCACCCGCGGCGAGCTCAACCAGACCCGCCGACTCATGTCGCTGAGCCGCAGCGGCGCCCTGCCGAACAACCAGCAGATCCTCGAGCAGCTCATCAACCGCGCCCTGTGGAACCGCCACTTCGACAAGGAGAGCCTCCGCCCCACGGGCCCGCAGATCCAGCAGGCCATCAAGAACCTCGACGCGAACCTGCGGCGGCGCAACTCGAGCTACCAGCGCTTCCTCATCGCACGCGGCCTCACCGTTGAGGAGCACGCCGGCATGCTCGGCTACGAGTTGGCCATGCGCCGGCTCGTCGAGAAGATCCAGGAGACCGTCACCGAGGAGCAGGTCAAGGCCGAGTACGAGGCCCACCCCGAGTACTACGACGGCAGCCGCATCCGCATCCAGCAGATCTTCATCGACACCTCCAGCCTCGGCAGCGACCAGAAGAAGCTCGACGAGGCCAAGAGCAAGGCCGAGGACGTGCACAAGAAGCTGATGGAGGGCAAGGACTTCGAGCGGCTGGCGAAGGACTTCAGCGAGGGCGCGGCCTCGCAGCGGGGCGGCGAGCGCGGCTGGTTCCGCCGCAAGGGTCCCGAGGTGGACGAGCCGCTGATCGAGACGGCGTGGAAGCTCAAGATCGGCGAGTTCACCAAGCCGATCCGCGGGGTCCGGGGCTGGCACGTCCTCAAGGTGGCCGAGCGCGAGCCCGCCTACCTCACCTACTTCGGCTGCAAGCGCGCCATCCGCCAGGCGCTGACCCGCGACAGGCTCGAGGCCGTGCTCGACGACCTCAAGACCGCCGCGAAGATCGAGCGCCTGCTCTGACCCGCGCGCCCGACACGACCCGATCGACACAGGGGCAGCCGCTAGCGGCTGCCCCTGCCTCATGGATGCCCTGTGCGTGACGCGCGGTCCGTGCCGGGCGGCTACTTCATCCAGTCGTCGTCCTTCCCGTCCTTGCTCTTGCCGCCATCCGTCTTCTTGTCCTTCGCGTCGTCGTTGTCCGTCTCGTCGTCTCCGTCGTCGGCGCTCGAGGGAGCGTAGTCCACGTCGCGGGTGTGGAGCCAGCCGTAGAGCTCCTTGCCGCCGATCCGGGGCTTCACGGCAAGCCAGTCGCCTGTGACCTTGATGACGGTGAGGACGGTGCCCTTGGGCACGCGGCCAAGCACGGTCTTGCCCTTCATGAGCTTCGCGCTGGTGGCCTCGACGACGATCTTGTCGAGGGGCAGGAAGCCGGTGCTCTTCGGCGTCGTCTCCTTGCGGGTGGGCGGCTCGAGGTCCTTGATCCGCACGTAGGCCTTCACCGCCTTGCCGCGCAGCTTGATATAGACGAGGGCGAAGCCGCCCTGCGCGTGGACGTAGTGGATCTTGATCCGCGTGCCCTTCGCCAGGTGGGCGATGATCGTGCCGCCCTGCTTGACCTCCGCGTTGTCCGTCTTCACCACCGCCATGTCGCCAGGCTTGAACGCCGCGGCCCAGCCCACCGACCCCGCGGCGACCGCCACCACCAGTGCGACTGCGGCCCACGTCGTCCTCATCGCTCTGTCCTCCTGAAGGGTCCCCCGTAGTCTACGCCGCGCAGCACGGAAGGTCAAGCGGCAGCCCCCCGCGCTCGTTACAATCCGGTGCGCGATATCCTGTTGACAACCCCTGCGCGAGGCACTATACTTGACACCGGATGGTCGGGCCATCGGCCCATCGGGGTGGGTGCGCCCGCGCTGGGAGCACCGGCACAGGAGGTGACCAATGAGTGGGCGTTCGGCACTCGTGGCAGTCGTGGCTCTCGCGATCGCCCTGCCCTGCCTCGGCGCGCAGGCCCCGGCGGCCGCCCAGATCGACAAGGAGCTGGCCGAGGCCACCCAGCGCCTGGCCTCGACGAAGGTCACCATCGAGGTCGAGAAGCACGACCCCGACAAGGTGCTCGACATCATCCGCGACGAGGCCAAGGTCAACATCGTCGTCGACCCCACCATCCGCCGCCGATGGGACACCGAGACCGTCACCCTGAAGCTCAAGGACGTGACGGCCCTCTCCGCCTTCTACCACCTCCTCCACAATCTCGACCTCGTGGCCTCCTACGCCAACGAGGCCTTCATCGTCAACCCGCCCGACAAGTACCAGCCCAGCCCCACCATCGCCGTCTACGACATCCGCGACCTCACCGAGCTCCACCGCACCTGGCGCCTGCCCTACATGGTCCAGGGCGCCGAGATCGACCCCCTCTTCTACCGCGGCAACCTCGGCGCCATCAGCAGCGGCACCCGCTCGCGCGACCCGTACTACGAGTTCGAGCTCCTCAACCGCTACCCGCCCGACCCGATCGGCGAGGCACTCGCCGACGCCATCGGCAGGGCGATCGCCACCAGGCACCCGGGCGTCACGGTGACCTACTACGAGGGCTACCTCGTCGTCACCGAGCAGCCCAAGGCCGCCCGCCTCCCCATCACCCCCGAGGAGCGGGCCAAGGCCACCGCTGCCACCACCGGCAAGTAGCCCGCGCCCCGACCTCGTCAAGGCCGCTCTCCGGCGCGTCCCCATCCCCTCGGGGACGCGCCGACGCATGTGGTGCATGCTACCTGCCTCGGACTGGCGTGCGGCCTCTCGCACAGGTATAATGAAAGCCG
>CBFDBL010000751.1:0-3071 GCA_965603035.1 uncultured bacterium | reverse complement strand
GGGCCCGCCCCTACCCGCCAGAGGCATTATACCTTCGCCGGACCCGACGCGCACACATGATTCTGCGTCGGCGGCAATGGAGGGCCGGGATCTGGGGCCCGGCCTGCTCACTCCCGCCGCAGGGCCTGGATGGGATCGACCCGCGCGGCACGGAGGGCGGGGTAGACCCCTGCCAGGACGCTGATCACGACGGCGAAGAGCACGGTCGCGGCGAGCAGCCAAAGCGGGAACGCGAACAGGTCGAGGTGCGCCGTGAGGCCCTGGCTGCGGGCGTAGGCGTTGACGCCCATCTCGAGAAGCCACGAGACGACGCGCCCGAGCAGCAGGCCGCCCACCCCGCCGAGCAGCCCGATGATGCCCGCCTCCGTGAGGAACAGGACCACGAGGTCGCCGTCGGACGCGCCGATCGCCTTGCAGATCCCGATCTCCTGGTAGCGCTCGAGCACCGAGATCAGCAGCGTGTTGATGATCCCGAGCCCGGCCACCACGAGCGCCACCGTGCCGACCGAGGCGAGCAGCACGTCCATGACGACGAAGAAGGTCCGCATCTGCTCGAGCCGCGTCAGCAGCGCGCGGGTGCGGAAGCCCATGGCCTGGAGCGCCTGCTCCGTCGGGGCCAGGTCGGTGTGGCGGCGGACCCGCACGGTGACCTTCGCGTAGCCGCCCTGGCCGGGGTCGCGGCCGTCCCTCAGGCGGTCGAGCGCGGGCGCGGCCCGGATGCCGGGGATGTCCTTCATCAGGTCCACCGGGAAGAGCGCCACCCGGCCCATCCTCCCGGGCATCATCGACGGCAGGGCGTAGATGCCGACGACGGTGACGGCGATGTCCTTGCGCTCGAAGGTGAAGGTCTCCGCGTCGCCGGGCGTCAGGCCCGAGGCACTGACGGAGACGGCCGCGCCGACGGCCTTCTCGGCGGGCTCGAAGCCCAGCTCGCGGGCGAGCGGCGCGGCGACGATCACCTCCGGAGCGTCGCCCGGGGTGAAGTAGTCGCCGGCGACGATCAGGTCGGCGGTGGTCCCGATGAGCGGCATCTGGCGCGGCACGCCGATGGCCACCACGCTGGCGCGCTCGTCGCCGCAGGCGACCTCGACGCCGCGGACACGGAACTCGGGGTAGGCGAGCTCGACGCCCGCCAGGGCCTCGATGCGCGCCAGCGCCGCGTCGTCGAGCACCGGCCCATGGTCGCCCTTGCCGGGCGACACGCGGATCACGTTGACCAGCCCGAGCGCCTTGAAGGGCGCCTCCGCCTGCACCTGGATGCCGAGCGCGAAGCCGACCATCGCGACGAGCGCGCCGCTCGCGATCGTCACCCCCAGCGCCGTGAGCGCCACCCGCAGCCGCGTGCGGCGGAGCCCGGCGAGCGCCAGCAGAGCGATCCGCCACATCCTCATGGCGCCCCCTCCCCGCCCTCGGCCAGCCGGCCGTCGCGCAGGTGCACGATGCGGTCGGCCACGCGCGACGCCATCTCCTGGTCGTGGGTCACCAGCACCACCGTCGTGCCCAAGTCGCGGTGGACCTGGCGGACGAGCGCCATGACGTCCTCGGCCGTCGCGCGATCCAGGTTGCCCGTCGGCTCGTCGGCGAGCAGTAGCGACGGCGAGTGCACGATGGCCCGGGCCAGCGCGACCCGCTGCTGCTCGCCGCCGCTGAGCTGGCTCGGGCGGTGCCCGGCGCGCGGCTCCAGCCCCACCCGGCGCAGCGCCTCGGCCGCACGCCGACGACGCTCCTCGCCAAACGTGCCCTGGAACGTCAGCGCCAGCGCGATGTTCTCCGCCGCCGTCAGGCTCGGCACCAGGTAGTAGGACTGGAAGACGAACCCCACCACCGTCCGCCGGTAGACGGTCCGCTCCCGCGACGTGAACGTCACGAGGTCCCGACCGTCCACGAGCACCCGGCCCGACGTCGGCGTGTCGAGCCCGCCGAGCAGATGCAGGAGCGTCGATTTCCCGGAGCCGCTGACGCCCAGGACGGCGAGCAGCTCGCCGCGCCGCACGTCGAGGTCCAGCTCGTCCAGCGCGCGGACCGTGGACGGCCCGACGCGATACTCGCGGCAGAGCCCGCGCGCCTCGATGAACGCCTCGCTATCCCTTGCCTCATCCATGGGCGACGATTCTACGGCATCCCGCGGCCGGGTGCAACACAGCCGCCGCCCGCCGCGCCGCGCTGGACAGAGCGTCGCCCGGTCCCTACCATAGAGCCGACGGAACGGGTTGGCCGCGAGCAAGCCACTGGGAAGGAGCAGCGTCATGAGGTGCCGTCGCCAGGTCCTCGCGTGGGTGGCACTGGGTGCTTTCGCCGGCGTCGGCTGGGCGCAGGGCCCGAAGTCGGCCTTCAACAAGGACCCGTGGCCGATGGCCAAGGAGGGGCCGGTCAAGGTCTTCATCCTGGCCGGCCAGTCGAACATGCAGGGCCACGCCGCCCTGCGCACCCTCGAGTACCTCATCTACAACGCCGAGACGGCCGCCGAATACCAGCACTGGAAGGACCGCGACGGCCGCTGGTACGAGCGACGCGACGTGTGGGTCTGGACCACCGACGGCGAGCGCTACGGCAACCTCAAGCCCGGCTTCGGCGCCAACGACATCAAGATGGGGCCCGAGCTGGGCTTCGGGTGGGTCCTGGGCGAGCACATGGCCGAGCAGGTGCTGCTCATCAAGACCTGCTGGGGCGGGCGGAGCGTCAAGCGCGACTTCCTGCCGCCCAGCGCCGATATGCCCGCCGACGAGATCCTCGCCCAGGAGCTCGAGCGCGCGCGCAAGCGCAAGCCCGAGACCACGATGGCCGACGTCAAGGCGCGCTACGGCAAGGCCTACCGCGACATGCTCGCACACGTCAAGGACGTGCTGGGCCGCCTCGAGGAGCTCTTCCCCAAGTACGACCCCAAGCGCGGCTACGAGCTCGCGGGCCTCGTCTTCTTCCAGGGCTGGAACGACATGGTCGACGGCTCGCAGCGCGCGGAGAAGTACGCCCAGTTCACCGTGCGACTCGGCCAGCTCGTCCAGGACGTGCGCAAGGACCTCGAGGCGCCGAACCTGCCGGTCGTGATCGGCGAGTTGGGCGCCGGCGGCAAG
>CBFDBL010000750.1:0-3081 GCA_965603035.1 uncultured bacterium | reverse complement strand
CCATCTTGCTCGTTACTTTCCCACACTATGGCGAAGGTGTCGCTGGAAAGCGCAAGCTCCCGGGTCCAGCACCAGCTGCTCGACAAGCGGCTCGATCCGTCGAGCGTTCGGGCTGTGGCCGGTTGGTGCAAGAAGTACGGCCTCGGCCTCAACAACCTCGACACCTCCTCGGCCCCGGCCCGCCACGCGCGCACCCTCACAGGGCACCTCAACACCTTCCTCGCCTCGATGCAGGCCTACTACGCCGGCGCGCTCGGCGTGGGCTACATCAACATCCTCTACGCCCCCTATATCGAGGGCATGTCCTACGGCCAGATGCAGCAGGAGGCGCAGCACCTCATCTTCTCGGGCTCCCAGAGCGCCTTCTCGCGCGGCGGCCAGACGCTGTTCCTCGACTTCAACATCCACACCGGCGTGCCCCGCTACCTGCGCGACGTGCCCGCCATCGGCCCCGGCGGCGAGTACACGGGCCGCACCTACGGCGACTACGCCGAGACCGCGCGGCTCTTCGCCCGCGCCATGCTCGACGTGTGGCGCGCGGGCGACCAGTACGGCCACGTCTTCGCCTTCCCGAAGTGCGACCTCCACGTCAACGCCGACACCTTCGAGCAGCCCGACCAGCTCGAGATCCTCCAGCACGCCTGCCAGATCGCCAGCGAGAACGGCACCCCCTACTTCGTCTTCGACCGCGACGAGGTCACCCTGAGCGCCTGCTGCCGCCTGCGCACGACCATCGAGGACACCTACATGGTCCGCCACCTCGAGAGCATGCGCTTCTGCGGCTTCCAGAACGTGACGGTCAACCTCCCCCAGGCCGCCTACCGCGCCGGGCGGGGCAACATCGACGGGTTCCTGCTCGAGGTGGAAGCGGGGATGGACATCGCCATCAAGGCCCACCTCCAGAAGCGCGAGTTCATCGCCCGGCTGATGAGCGGCCCGGCCATGCCGCTGTGGCAGATCGGCAAGGAGGCGGCCGACGGCCGGCCCTACGTGGACCTCGACAAGGCGACCTACATCATCGGCCTGGTCGGGCTCAACGAGGCCATCGAGCACCTCACGGGCATGGAGCTCCACGAGAACGGCGAGGCCCTCAAGCTGGGCCTGCGCATCGTCACGCACATGTACTTCAAGGCCAAGGCCGACGGCAAGACCCACGGCCTGAAGATCTCGCTGGAGGAAAGCCCCGCCGAGAGCGCGACCCGGCGCCTCGCCAAGGTCGACATGCGCATCTACCCCGAGGCCAGGGCACACCTACGGGGCAACATCGAGCGCGACGAGTTCTACTACACCAACTCCATCCACCTGCGGGCCGACGCGCCGGTGGACATCGTCACGCGCATCCGGCTCCAGAGCAAGTTCCACCAGCTCATCGAGTCGGGCGCCATCGTCCACGCGTTCGTCGGCGAGGAGCTGCCTTCTGCCGACAGCATCCTGAGCCTCGTGCGCAAGACCTACGAGCAGACGGCCTGCGCCCAGCTCACCATCTCGCCCGAGTTCACCGTGTGCAGCGCCTGCCACCGCATGGAGGTGGGCCTCCGCGAGACGTGCAGCGTCTGCGAGTCGCCCGACGTCTACGGGCTCACCCGCATCGTCGGCTACTTCAGCCGCATCAGCAACTGGAACAAGAGCAAGATCGGCGAGCTCCGCGACCGCCACGGCGGCAGCTACGGCCTGCCGGGGGAGCCGGCCCGAGACGCCGAGGTCCACGAGCACGTAACCGCCTGAGGGGACGCCCATGCACATCGAGGTCTTCGGCAAGAAGGACTGCGCCAAGTGTGAGACCACCAAGCACAAGGTCGCACACTTCATCACCAAGCTCGGCGTCACCGAGCGAGTCGCGTTCACCTTCCACGACATGGACACCGTGGACGGCTTGACCGAGGGCGCCTTCCGCGACGTCTTCGACGTCCCCACCACCATCATCCAGCACGACGGGCACGACCTCGTGCGCTGGTGCGGTGATATCCCGCCGACCGCCGGCATCAAGCAGTTCCTCGGCATGGCCTGACGGCGACCGGCTGGCAGCTACAGGCGAAACGGCGGGCATGAGCGACGCGTTGCCACCCATCAAGGGCTTTCTTCCCAGCAGCATGATCGAGTGGGAGGGGCGGCTGGCCAGCGCCGTCTTCCTGCCCGGCTGCAACTTCCGCTGCCCCTTCTGCCACGCCTCGGCGCTCGTGCTGCGCGCCAGCGAGCTGCCCACCATCCCCTTCGAGGCCGTCGCCGACCACCTCGCCGACAACCAGGGATGGATCGACGGCGTCGTCGTCTCGGGCGGCGAGGCCACTCTGCACCCCGGCCTCGGCGCCCTCATCGAGGCCCTGCGCCGCCTCGTGCCAGGCATCAAGCTCGACACCAACGGCACGAGCCCCCACGTGCTCGAGACCCTGATCGACGACGGCCTCATCGACGCCGTCGCCATGGACGTCAAGTGCCCGCTCGATGCCAGCTACAACCGCGCCGCCGGCACGCGGGTGGACCTCGATGCCGTCGGGGCCTCGATCGAGCTCCTGCGCTCCAGCGGCATCGGGCACGAGTTCCGCACCACGGTGGTGCCCGAGATCCACGAGGCGAGCGACGTCGTCGCCATCGCGCGGCTCCTGGGGCCGG
This sequence comes from uncultured bacterium, assembly GCA_965603035.1. Taxonomy (GTDB): domain Bacteria; phylum Planctomycetota; class PUPC01; order DSUN01; family DSUN01; genus CAZDNN01. The sequence continues at coordinate 471 of CBFDBL010000750.1, read as the reverse complement.
GCGAGCGGCTCGTGCTCCAGCAGTTCGCCCCGCTCGAGTGCCTCGACCCGACGTTCCTCGACGTCAAGCCGTACACGCGGGACGCGCTGCGGCAGATGGCGGCCGCGGCACGGGAGTTCGTGGCCGAGTGCCACCTGCGCGGCGAGCCGGCCGAGGCGGCCCACGCCGCCGGCCGCGAGGCAGAGCGATGACCGAAGCCGCCTACTGGGACCCGCGCGACGGCGGCAAGGTGCAGTGTCGCCTCTGCCCTCACCACTGCGTCATCGCCGACGGGCGCCAGGGCCTGTGCCGCGCGCGCAGCAACCGCGGCGGCACCCTCTACAGCGACATCTACGAGCAGGTCACCTCGGTGGCCATGGACCCGATCGAGAAAAAGCCGCTCTACCACTTCCACCCCGGGCGGGCCATCCTGTCGCTGGGCACGCGGGGGTGCAACTTCGCCTGCCAGTTCTGCCAGAACTGGAGCATCTC
>CBFDBL010000749.1:0-3085 GCA_965603035.1 uncultured bacterium | reverse complement strand
CGGCGGGCGGCTCGAGGAGTCGGAGGTCGCGGAGCCGCTTGCGGACGGGCTCGGTGCGCAGGTGGTCGATGAGTGCCTGTGCGCGGGCGCGGTCGCGGCTCGACTTGAGGATCGCGACGAGGACGGGGTCGATGATGTTCTGGTCGTCGGGGATGGCGACGCAGTCGATGTTGGTGCGTCCCGACTCGATGACGGCGCAGCCCCAGGTCAGCGCGGCCTGCGCCTTGCCGCCGACGAGCGCCTTGAGCACGCCCGTGCGGTTGCCTGTGCGGAGGGTCATGTTGGGCTTGACGTCGGCGTCGAGGTGGTTGCGTGCGATGACGTTGAGCGAGACGTTGCCGATGCAGGTCGAGGGGTAGGCGACGGTCAGGCCCTTTCGGCCGAGGTCGGCCAGCGCCTTGATGCCGTGGGGGTTGCCCTTCATCACGGCGATGATCGGGGTGACGCATCCGACGCGCCGCGGCTCCGTGGCCAGCAGGCCGCGCTGCTTCGCCTTCGCCAGCAGCTTGGGGTCGGTCGTCAGGAACAGGTCGCCGTCGGCGAGCCGCTCGGCGGTCGGGTCGAAGTGCTCGCGGCAGTGCAGCCGCAGGTCGAGTCCCACGCCCGTCTGCTTCTGGTAGTCGCCGCCGATCGCCCGCAGCCCGTGTGCCGCGTGGTAGACGCAATAGACCCGCAGCCTCGCCTGCCCGCCCGCCGCGTCCTGCGCCCAGGCGGCGATCGGGACGAGCAGGGTCCACAGCCATTTCGCGTTCACAGCCAGCCCTTTCGCAAGCCTCCCTTGCGGATGGCGATGATACCAGCGCTGCCGCGCCGAATGCAAGGGGTGGCGAGACAACGGGCCTTGAATGCTCTGCCTGTTTGGGGTACCGTATCGCAGGGGTCACCCCGCATTGGCTCCTTCGGTGCTTCGCGATGGGCTCAGTTTGGGAGGGTTCGTATGCCGCCAGAGCTTCGCATCTCGGTCGAGCAGATCGGCGACACGCGCTACCGCAGCCGCATCACCGACATGACCAACGGGCAGGTCGTCGCCCGCAGCGACTTCGACTACGACCCCGAGCTGCTCGCGCACGTCGAGCCGCGGGGCCAGCTCGCCAGGGGGGCACAGGGCACCGACGCGGAGGCCATGCGCGCCGACGTGGCCGCGGCCGCGGCGCCCGGCGCCATCGCCGACCCGATCGCCGCCTTCGGGCAGCGCCTGTTCGGCTACCTGGTCGGCGACCGGGCCGTCTGGCACACCTACGTGGGCGCCCAGCCGGCCTTCGACCCTGGCCCGGCCCGCCTGAACATCGCGCTGGAGCCCGAGGCGGCCGAGCTGTGGAGCGTGCCGTGGGAGTACCTGCACGACGGCGACGAGTTCCTCGCGCTCCAGGGGCGCTGGCAGATCGGCCGGATCCCGTGGGCGCTCGCCGAGGTGCAGCCGAGCGAGACGCCGCTGCCGCTGCGCATCCTCGTCGTCATCGCCAGCCCCAGCGACCAGCACGAGCTGAACGTCGAGCGCGAGATCGAGATCATTCAGAGCGCCCTCGACGAGGCCCAGGGGCGCGGCGTCGTGCGGGTGGACTTCCTCGAGTTCGCCACCCTCGACGACCTGCGCCACGCGCTCGACGCCGAGCGCTACGACGTCCTCCACTTCACAGGCCACGGCGCCTGGGACGAGGCGAATGAGCGAAGCTCGCTGGCCTTCGAGGACGACGAGGGCACGGCGGACCTGGTCACGCCCGACCGCCTGTGCCCGCTGCTGGCGGGCAAGGGCCTGCGGCTGGCGGTGCTGTCGAGCTGCCAGGGCGGGCTGACGGGCCACCGCGACGCCTTCATCGGCATGGGCACGGCCCTCGTCAAGCGGGCGAACGTCCCGGCCGTCCTCGCGATGCAGGCGTCCATCCGCGACGCCTCGGCCATCGAGCTGGCGCGGGCCTTCTACACGGCGCTCGGCCTCGGCAAGACGATCGAGGCGGCGCTCGGGCAGGTGCGCCTCGCCCTGCGCAACCGCCCCGGCGGGCCGGGGACCGACTGGGGCCTGCCCGCCCTCTACCTGCGGACCCACGAGATGAGCCTGATCGACCCCGAGGCAAGGGTCGAGACGGCCGAGCCGCTGCGGCGCAACGTCGGCGGCCTGCCGCTCCCGCGCGGCTTCGTCGGACGCAAGGAGGAGCTGCGCGCCATCCGACGCGCGGTCCTGAAGGCCGAGGCGCGCAGGTCATTCATCTATGTCTGGGGGCTCGGCGGCGTGGGCAAGACGGCGCTCGCCGCCAAGGCCGTCGCCAAGCTGGACCCGCACATCGAAGGCTATGCCGTCATCGACTGCCGCCGCGAGCGCATGCCCCTCGCGGACGTCCTTACCGCCCTCGCCAGCTTCCTGCGCGGGCGCGGAACCACCGAGACCGAGCTTGCCGGCGTGCTCCTCGACAGCAGCCTCTCGCTCACGGAGCGGGTGGACCAGCTCGCCCACAATCTCAAGCGAGGCCGGTACCTCGTCGTCTTCGACAACCTCGAGAGCCAGATGGCCCCCGCCGAGGCGGAGGGCGACGATCGCCGGCCGCGGGCCTTCGCCGACCCGGAGTGGGCGGAGTTCTTCGCCGCCGTCTTTCGCCACGACTGGCACGTCACCTGGCTGTTCACCAGCCGCCACCGGCTCGACCTGCTCGACGGCCTGGGCGAGACGCGCCTGATGGAGCACCACCTGCCGGGTCTGAGCCGGCGCCAGGCCGTCATGTTCATGGGCAACCTGCCCCGCCTCGCGCGGGAGCCGCTGGCCGACAAGGTCGCCGCCTACGATCACGTCGGCGGCCACCCCAAGACCATCGAGCTGCTCGAGGGCTGGCTCGCCTCCGCACCAGCCGCCGCCGGCGGCCCGAGCCGCCTTCGCGCACTCCTCGACGACCCCGCCACCGCCGGCCGCCTCGCCGAGGAGTGGGAGACCTACTTCCTCGGCGCGCTCCTCGACCGACTCACGGACGACGAGCGCGGCGCGCTCGAGGCCGTCAGCGTCTTCGGCGAGGACTTCTGGTGGGGCATGGTCGCGTGGATGATGGAGCCGGAAGGGACATGCGCGCGGATGTCGGACCTGGAGCCTCACAAGGAGGCG
>CBFDBL010000748.1:0-3085 GCA_965603035.1 uncultured bacterium | reverse complement strand
TCTGCCGTCGCGCCGCGCCCGCGCGGCTCATCGGCCGCTGGTCGCTCTGCTTCTACGTCCCCAAAGGCACGGCGACCGTCGGGCTCTACGCCGACGGCCAGGGCACCCTCCGCGGCGGCAGCGGCAAGACGGTCTTCACGTTCGACGGGACGCGCGCCGGCTTCCACAGCATCCCCGTCCCGCCCGGACAGGACGGGACGCTCTGGAAGTTCCACCATTGCTCCGGCCAGCGCCTGCTCCTCACCGTGCCACCCTGCCTCGCCCGCAACGGCGCCGAGCTGCTCCTGCCAAGGGCGATCGTCGAACGCGACGCAGGCCCTACGCCTCACCGATGAGTGCATCGGCGCCGGCCGCGCAGAGCAACGGCCGTCCCGCTGCCCGCTCCGCGACCACTCGCTTGCACGGCCCCTGGTGAGGGGCTATCATGGGAGCGGCCGCCGACATGACCCTCCGGGAGGAGGCCTGCCCATGCTCCACTATCTCGCTCGCACTCGAGCCATCGCCACGGTACTGCTAGGTCTCGCCGGCTTGCCCCCCTGGGCCGGCGCACAGGGTGCCAAGAGGCCCAGCACAGCCGCCCCCTCGGAGATGGGCATCAGCCTTGAAGACACGCGCAGAGACGCTCCGACCGAGACGAAGCCGAAGGAGGGCGAGAAGCACGGCGCTGAGATCGACGACGAGAAGATACTCCGCGAGGTGACGGAGGACATCCTCGACCAGGAGAAGGAGGCCCGCGGCGCCAAGGGTGGCCTCCGCGCCCATGGGGCCGACTGGCCCAACGGCGCGAAGGACGGCGCGGTGCGATTCATCCGCCTGAAGTACGGCGGCGGCGATTGGGACCAGGACATGGGCCGCGACGCCGACTACAACCTCCTGCTCTACTTCCGCAAGACCTCGGGTCTGCCCATCGCCGCGAAGACCGAGGCCATCGAGATCGACCGTCTGAGGAAGTTCCCGAAGGGCCAGGCCCCGCCCTTTGTCTACCTGACGGGCCGCGGGAAGATCGACGTCACGGATCGCGAGGTGAAGACCCTGCGGTGGTACTGCCTGGAGGAAGGAGGTCTGCTCTTCGCCGACAGCGGCGGCCGCTCCTTCGACCGCTCGTTCCGCGCGCTGTGCCGCAAGGTGTTCCCCGACAAGGCGCTCAGGGACATCGCGTCGGACGACCCGATTCTCAGGCATCCGTCCCCATTCCCGAACGGAGCGCCGCCGCTGTGGCGCCATTCGGGGCTCCGGGCACAGGGCATCATGCATCAAGGACGCTGGATGGTCTTCTACCACCAGGGCGAGCTGAACGACGCGTGGAAGACCGGCCACTCCGGCCTGTCGGAGGCGATGGCAGACAGCGCCTACAAGCTGGGCATCAACGTCATCTTCTACAGCTTCACCCACTACCTCGACCGCCACACGAAGTAGCGCCGGCTCGCCCTGCCGTCCTTCCTCGCCCGCGACGCCGACTGGGGCTTAGGGGAACCCAACCATGCCTGCCACCCTCGGGACGCGGCGCCGGCCGTCCCTGACGCTCTGTCTGCTGCTCGCCGCCGGATCGGCTCTCGCCGCGACGAGGCCGCTGAAGGCGATCGTCCCCGACTACATGGAGGGCGACCTCGAGACGGCGATCACGCCCACGCCGCAGAAGGCGGAGCTGAAGGACACGGCCTTCCCCGCAGGCAAGGTGGTCGTCGTCAAGCCCGCGCGCTACGACGCGCCCGACACGCTCGTCAAGGAGCTGGCGGCGCTCCTGGGCGCCGAGAGCGTCGTCGCGGCAAGCGAACCCGGCAAGGCACCCGACGCGGCGACCGTGCTCATCGTCGGGAGCTCGGCCCGAAGCCCCCTCGCCGCAGACGCGCGGAAGCGCCCGCGCCTCGCCGACCTCGGCGCGGACGCCTACCTGCTGCACACCGCCGCGGGCGCGCATCAGGGCAAGAACCTCGTGCTGCTCGCGGGCAACTCCCCTGCCGCCGATTTCTGGGCCTTCGCGACCCTCCGACAGATGATCTTCGTCAAGGGCGGCGTCCACTACGTCCGCGAGGGCACGGTGCTGGACTTCCCGCGCTTCCGCTTCCGCGGCAACAAGCGGCCGCGGAAGTGGGAGTGGCGCTACAAGGCCAACTACGGCTGGTTCTTCGCCCCGCCCACCGAGCCGACCAGGCAGCGGCCCGACGCCAACTTCCGATGGGACTACTTCCGTCACTACGGCGCCTGGGTCCGACACGGCTCGCCCCTGATGGCCACCGACGCCGAGATGGACAACCTCGTCCAGGGCTACGAGGTCGTGGACGACCGGGGCAAGAAGCGGCGGGTCCAGGGCGCCGCCGAATACTACAAAGCGGGCTGCCGCGAGTTCGTCCTCAAGTTCGACGACACCGGCTCGCAGCTCAGCCCGGCCACTGTCGAGCGGTTCGGCAAGGGCGGCTACTTCGCGGCGCTCCACCACTACCTGGCGGGGATGCACCGCCGCCTGAAGGCCCTCGACCCCGCGAGCCGCGTCTTCTTCATGCCCCGGCCCTATTACTACAACAGCTTCGAGACCCAGGACTACGCTCGGGCCTTGCTCGCCCACGGGCCGCTGCCCGACGACGTCGGCCTGTCGGTCTGCGGCCCCGAGGTGCTCAGCTACACCATCCCGACCGCCTGCCTGACCGACTTCCGCGAGCTGTTCGGCCTGAAGGCGCCGTCGCAGATCTACGACAACCACGGACGCGGCGGCGACCTCTTCCCCTGCCAGGGCCGCGCGCCCGACCTCTGGAGGGAAGTGAGCTGCCTCTTCCCCGAGCGCGGCACCCCCGTCACCCGCATCACCGTCTGCGACTACCTGTGGAACCCGGAGGCCTACGACCCGAAGCGATCGCTGCGCCTGGCCGTCCGCGAGCTGGCGTCGCGCAGGCCTGACGTTTATGCGGCCCTGCTGGACTACGTGCTGACCTGGAACCGCGATCGCTGGCCCTCGGGCTATCCGCCCCGGCGGCAGATCGTCGAGCAGCATCGGAGGACGACCGAGGCGCTGAAGGCGCAGTACGACGCCCTCGCGCCCCTGCTCGCCAAGAGCCCGATGGCCGTCGAGCTCGACCTCGCGACGGAGCTG
>CBFDBL010000747.1:0-3089 GCA_965603035.1 uncultured bacterium | reverse complement strand
CCCACGGCTGAGGGGCCTGGCGGCGCGACTGAGGCGAACGGCCCGTCGGCGGGCGGCGCGCTGTCGGCCCGGTGGACAGGCGTGCGGTGTCTAACTTTTGCACGGCAGGCGTTGCAAATGCAACGGTGGGTGCCGGAATGACACGAGTCCGATCCGGCGCGCCCCCGGAGTCCGATTCGGCGCGGTGGCCGGCGGGGCACTCAGTCGCGCGCGTTGCGGAGCCGGATGACGTTGTCGGCGGTGCCGCGGAGCGCGAGAATGCCGAGGAAGACGACGAGCCCGAGCATGGCCAGGCCGCCGACGATGCCGACCCAACTGCCGGGCGGGGCGTGACGGCGCGCGACGACGGGCTCGGCCTCGAACGGCACGCCGCCCAGGTCGTAGGCGACCGCGCCCGGGTAGCCGGCCTCGGCGGGGTCGGCCGCGGCGCCCGGGCCGTAGGCGGGGTCGCCGCCAGCGCGGCCCTCGGGCGCGTAGCCGCCGCCCGCGGCGAGCACCATGAGCAGCACGAGCACGCCCACCGAGGAGCATGCCAGCCAGACGAGCGATTTCGGCCTCATCCGTGACCCTCCGAACGGGGGAACAGTCCTTGCCCGCGGTGGGGCTTGTGCAAAGGGCGTGCCAGGCGACGGCTCCTGGGACCGCCCAGGCGCGGCCGTGGGCGCGTAAGGCGCGGGATGGCAATGGGTTGCGTCGTGTGGCGTTCGGCGGCTCGGGTCGGCGCGCGCGCGGGACGTGCGGTCTGGAGCACCGGGCCGTGGGGGATTCACCCGCGCAGTGGGGGCCGCGGGCGCGAGCGGGGATGGGACGGGGCGGAATTCCCGGCGAAAAGCGCTTGACAGGCGCTCGGCGGCGCGGTAATCTCAGGGTCGCGTGCCGGGCGGGGGGTGCTCGGCGGGAAGTCGGCAACCAGCTCCGAGAGACCGGAGGGAGACATCATGGCCTTTGTGAAACCGCAGATCCTGTCGGCGGCGCAGTCGAACCCGGATGCGGTGCGGTCGCGCCTGGAGAACTTCATGCTGCTCCACGACATGAGCGGCCCGATGGCGAGGAAGGTGGCGGACGCGCTGGTGGATCAGTGCGAGGAGGGCTTCTGCGACCACTTCGCCGCGGAGCTGCTGAACCTGGCGCTCGGCGAGGGCAGCATCGTCGGGACCCAGGGCCGCACGACGGGCGGCCCGAGCGACGAGCCCGAGGCGGAGCAGACCCTGAAGGTCAAGGAGTGGGCCTACACGGTCGCGTCGCACGCGGGCTGATCGGCGGCGACGGGCCCTTGCGATGGGCATAGGACGACGGCGTTGCGCGGAGACGCGCGGCGCCGTTCGTCATGGCGCGGGTGCCTCGGTCACTCGACGAGCACGGTGGCGACGCCGGCTCCGCGGACGGGGACGGCGAGGACGCCGTCGCGCACGTCGAGGGGTCTTTGGGGGACCTCGACGAGGTTCGCGAGGGTGGCCTTGGTCGCTGCGAGCAGCGGCAGGCGGACGTGTGCGGTGGTGGCTTTGCCCGTGAGCTCCCACAGACGCAGGACCAGCGCGTCGCTGGCCTCGGCCTGCTTCGCGGCGATCAGCAGGACGTTCGGCTCGGCGACCTCGACCAGGCTGGCCGCCGCGCCGGCCAGGCGGCCGCGCGGGTTGCGCTCCGTCACGGCTGCCAGCAGCGGATTCGACACGCCCCAGCCGAAGCGCGCGGAGGCGACCCTGTCGCCCTTCGCGCCGCTCGTCACGGCGAAGCGGAAGGCGAGCCGTCCGCCCTGTCCCGCGAGGTAGTTGGTGAACCAGTAGTTGTTGAGCGCATAGGCGTAGAGGTGGCCGTTGGTGACGTGCAGCTCGCGCTGCCACTTGCCGCGGTTGATGTCCTGGAGGCAGACGAGCGGGGCGTCGGGCGTGGCCCAGGCGATGGCGGCGCCGCCGGCGTCGATCTCGACGAAGTGCTGGACGGCGAACCAGTCGAGGCAGGCGCCGGGCAGCATGTCGCTGGTGGGGTCCACGATGGCGAGGGGCTCCTCGTAGCGGATGGTCGGCTCGTCGGCGGCGAAGGGGAAGGCGAAGTAGGCGGCCTCCTTGTCGTAGGTCAGCTCCTTGCGGATCGTGTTCGCGATGTCCACGCGCTTGACGGCGTTCCAGACGGTGACCTCGCAGAGGACGTCGGGCGTCCTGGTCGCGGCGGTCCCGACGATCATGCGCTCGCCGAGCTCGCCGATGCGCTGTCGGCGCAGGGTCGCCTGGGTCGGCGTCGAGACGGTGAGCTTCGGGGCCGGGCCCTGGTGCTCGATGCGGGAGCCCTTGCCGCCGGCGACGTAGAGGTACTGGTTGGCGCGGTACGGCGCCTTGGGGTCCACCAGCTCGCGCTCGAGCTCCTTGTCCCACAGGCTCGCGATCCCGCCCGTCGCGGGGTCGAAGGTCGCGCGGTAGTACCGGCTCTCGATCGTCGTGCCCTCCGCCATCGGCTGCGCCTGCACGCCGACCGCCTCGCCGCCGAGCGTCATCACGCGGTAGCCGCAGGCAGGCACGTCCGTCGCCAGCACGTACCGCGTCTGCACGATGTTGGACGGCGCCGCCAGGGCATCGTCTCCGCCCGGCGGCGTCCACTCGACGACGTCGGTCCGCGGCCAGCTCATCGGGTTGACGACCACGAGCGCGCGCTCGGCGGTCCGCACCTGCCGCCGCAGCGCCAGCAGCCCCTCGTCGAGCAGGTCCCGCGCCTGCCGGTCCGCGTCGCAGGCGAACTGCGCCTTGATCCGCCACTGCGCCTTTGTGAACTCGCTATCCGGCTGACTGATCGAGCAGTGGGCACCCCACGTGTGCTCGTCATAGAGCATCACGTTCCGCCACGCATCGGCCAGCTTCCGCCGCGGGTAGGCGCGGTCCGCGCCGGCGGCGCCGCACAGCGCCAGGAGCTTCTCGCCGGTCACCAGCATCTCGTGGGCGTTGCGGTTCAGCGCCGTCTCCCGTGCCGACGAGCCCGCGCCGTCCTCCCAGTAGGCCCCGCCGCTGCCCCGCACGACCGGCAGCCGCTCGCCCCAGTGCTCCTCGACGTACTCGAAGAACTCGGCGTTGTGACACAGCACGATCCTCGGGAACGCGTAG
>CBFDBL010000746.1:0-3091 GCA_965603035.1 uncultured bacterium | reverse complement strand
CCGGCCGGCGGGATCTATTTCCGGTTTCGCGCAAAACCGGAAGATGGCTCCCCATCGCTCCGCGACGGGCCAGCGGACGTCGACTGCCGCAGATCGCGAGCACGCGATAGTGGGTGCTTGGGGGCTCTTCCAGTCCGACAATGAGCCGCCCACCACCATCCCACCGCCCGCCAGGCTCCGGCCGGCAGATGCCCAGGGGACCCGTCGGTCCGGGGTCGCAAGCCGGCGCGCTCGGCCGCGCGGTTGACAGTGCTGCGAGGGGGAAGTAGCATAGCCTCGCCCGCTGGGGTGACCCTGATGCCCGGCCGCCGGGCTGCGCGCGCGCTGGCTGTCCGCCAGCTCACAAGAGGGCACGCGCCGTGGCGAAGCATCTTGCGAAGTGTCCGAAGTGCGGCCACCGGGTCGATTTCGACTCGGCCCTCGACGACCACGTGGTGTGCGCGCACTGCGGCGCCAGGCTGAGGGTGCCCGACAAGGCCAGGGGCACGTCGCTGACGGCGTCGCCCACCCTGACCGACGAGTCAGGGGCGCGGGCCGGCGCCCAGGCGAGCGCGCCGCGCCCCGCGCAGGCGGACCCGCTCCTGGGGCAGACGATCGGGCAGTTCGAGATCGTGGGGCTGCTCGGCCGCGGCGGGATGGGCGCGGTCTACAAGGCCCGCCAGGCGTCGCTCGGGCGGTTCGTCGCCGTCAAGGTGCTGCCGCACGACCTCGCCGCCGACGAGAGCTTCGTCGCGCGCTTCAGCCGCGAGGCCCACGCCGCCGCCGCCATCAACCACCCGAACATCATCGAGGTCTACGACGTCGGCGAGGACCGCGGGCACCAGTTCATCGCCATGGAGTTCATCGACGGCGAGACGCTCAGCGACATTCTCAAGCGCGAGGGCCGCCTCGCGCCGGCCCGCGCGCTCGAGGTGATGCGTCAGGTCACCGCGGCACTGGCCGTGGCGCACGAGTGCGGGATCCTGCATCGCGACATCAAGCCGTCGAACATCCTGATCGACTCGCGCGGCTGGGCCAAGGTCGCGGACTTCGGGCTGGCGAAGCACGAGGGCGTGGACGTCAGCGTCACCGTCACCGGCCAGGCCCTCGGCACCCCGCTCTACATGCCGCCCGAGGCGGCCAGGGGCGAGGGCTTCGATGCGAGATCCGACCTCTACAGCCTCGGCGCGACCTTCTACCAGGCTCTTACGGGCCGCCCGCCCTTCGAGGGCTCCACGCCCACCGAGGTCATCCTCAAGCACGCCGAGGCCCGCGTCCCGCCGCTTCAGGACGCCGTGCCCGACTGCCCGACGGCCCTCTGCCGCGCCATCCATCGCCTGCTGCGCAAGAACCCCGCCGACCGCTACGCGAGCGCCGACAAGCTCCTCGAGGTCCTCGCCCGCATCGAGACCCGTCTCCGCGCCGAGGAGTCCACCCCCACCCAGGCCGTCGCCACCCTCCCCGCCGCCGCCCGCCGCCGTCCCCCCACACGGCGCAAGACGACCGCGCGCCCTGAGGATGTGGGCGGCGCGCCCGCGTCCCGCGGCCGTCTGGCGTGGATCCTCGGCGGCGTCGCCGCCGCGCTCGTCCTCGTCGTCGTCCTGGTCGTCGTCCTGGGACGCAGAGGCGACCGCGCCTCCGCCGTCATCCCTCCGCCCTCCCCAAAACCCGGAACCCGGAACCTGAAACCGCCTCGCGACGCGGCCGCCGCCGAGCGGAACGCCGAGATCGTGCTCCGCAACGTGCAGGTCTGCATCAAGCGGGACGACTACACGAAGGCCCAGGCCTATCTCGATCGCTTCAAGGCCCAGTATGGCGCCACGAAGTTCGTCGCCGCCCACAAGGCCGACGTCGCCGCCCTCCAGCGGCAGATCGACGCCTACGTCAAGGGCACCGCCAAGCCGACGCCGCCGAAGCCTGCGACCGCGACGCCGCCCAGGCGTGAGCCGCCGCCCGACGACGAGCGATGGACGGAGTGGGAAGACCTCTTCGACGGGAAGACGCTGAATCGCTGGCGCATCGCGGAGGGAGCTGCGTTCGCCCGCCACGGCCCGGTCCGCGTCGAGCGCGGGTGGGTCATGCTCGGAGGGGGGGAGTCGGCCACCACCATCGTGTGGTCGGGCAGCTTCCCCCGCGAGGACTACGAAGTGGCCTTCGAGACGATGCGCGCCACCGCGACCGGCGACTTCGGCACCACGTTGTTCCCCGTCGGCTCGTCGCACTGCGTGCTCGCGCTCGCGGCCTACGGGGGCAAGGCGGGGCTGTCGTGGATCGACGGCAAGAGCTGCGACGACAACGCCACCACGCGCCCTATTACCCTGGTCAACGGGCGGTGGTACGCCGCGCGCCTGCGGGTCACGGCAGCGAAGATCGAGGCCTGGATCGACCAGCAGCAGGTGGTTGACTTCGCCAGGGAAGGTCACACGCTGACCGTTCCCCCCCACTACACTGCTCTCGGCGCATTCAGCCTGGGTTCGCTGCGGTGCACGTCCGCCCTGCGCAACATCCGCCTCCGCCGCCTACGGCCCGAGGCGGAGGATCGGGCCGCGTGGGCGACGCGGGACCTCAGGGCCGGCATCATCGGCACCGATACGTCCCACGCGCCCGCGTTCGCGGAACTGCTCACGAAGAACCCGCAGTGGCGGGTGAAGGTGGTCGCGGCGTTCCCCGGCGGCAGCCCCGACATCCCGTCGAGCGCGGGCCGGGTGCAGAAGTATGCGCAGGACCTCCGCGCGCGGTTCGGCGTCGAGATCGTCGCGAGCATCGAGGCGCTGCTGGCCAAGGTGGACGTCGTGCTGATCGAGAGCGTGGACGGGCGGCCCCACCTGGCGCAGGCGCGGCCCGCGTTGAGGGCCGGCAAGCCGGTCTTCATCGACAAGCCCTTCACCGCCAGCCTCGACGATGCGCGCGAGATCGTGCGGCTGTCGCAGGAGACGGGCGTGCCGTTCTTCAGCAGCTCGTGCGTGCGGTTCCAGCCCGAGCTGGCGCGGTTCCGCCGCTACCAGGGCGTCGGCAAGCTGGTCAAGGCGCAGGGCAGCGCGCCGATGCAGCTCGAGGCGCACCACCCCGACCTGTTCTGGTACGGCATCCACGGCGTCGAGGCGCTCTACAC
>CBFDBL010000745.1:0-3106 GCA_965603035.1 uncultured bacterium | reverse complement strand
GGCCGATGTTGGCGATCGCGTGGTAGTCGCTGGGGCCGAGGAGTCGATTGACCCCCGCGCGCCACGGCCCGCCGCGCGCCGACAGGTCCCAGCCCTCGCGCCAGCCCACGTCGTCGATCACGAGCTGGACGGGACGAGGGATCGAGATCGAGGTCTGTGGCATCGCTGCTCCCCTGTAGCCCGCGCCCTGACCGAGCTCCCACCTGGGGCGGATCATAGCCCCGCCTGGCGGGGGCGTCAACCTCTCTCGCGCGCGAGGCCAAAGGCGTCGAGCAGCGGCGCGAGGACGGCGGTGACGACGCCGGCGTTGTTGTTGCGGCCGTGCCCGCGTGCGACGGCGCTCACCGAGCGGGCGCCGCAGCCGTGCCGGCGGCCGCAGGGCAGCGCCTCACCGGCGAGGGCGAAGTAGGCGCGAGCGAGATCGACGGCCCGCGCGGCCAGCCGCTCGTCCCGGAGCAGCTCGGCGGCCAGGCCCAGCACGATGGGGTTGTGGCGTCGGGGCAGGCCGCCCTCGAGCCACCCCGGCAGGTCGGCCCGCTTGCCAACGCCCGAGGGGCGACGGGCGCGCCGCGGCGGCAGCGCGAGCGACAGATCGCGGAAGCCGAACGGCTCGAGGCGCGCGGCGGCCTGGACGACAGCGTGGTCCCAGCGCTCGGAGCCCGTGCGGCGGCGCACGTCGCGGATGGCCTGGGCGGCCGGGCCGGCGTCGGGGTCGTGAAGCTGGGTGGCGAGCACGTCGGTCAGCCGCTCGGCGGCGCGCCCGAACCGCGGCTCGCCGGTCCGTTCGCCGAGCGTGAGGAAGGCATTGACGGCGTCGGACGCCAGGAAGTTCTCGGCGCGGTCGACCGTCTCGTGCAGCTCGGGCGCCTGACCTGCGAAGCCGCGGTACGTCGCGTCGGCCGCCTCGCCGAGAGCATAGAGCGTGCCGCGCTCGCCCAAGGCTGCGGGCAGCTCGTCGCTTGCAAGGATGGCATCGGCCCAACGGCCGGCGTGGAGCCGCGCGAGGTCGAGGTAGCGGGCATCGGCCGACATCGCGTGGGCAAGCAGGCACAAGGTCACACACCGCAGGTGGGTCGCCAGGTTCACCGCCCCGCCCGGCTCGTCCGCGACGCCGTCGGTGCCGAAGTGCATCGAGCGGAAGAGGCCCGCCTGCCAGTCGAACCAGCCGGGGACATCGGGCACCCAGTTGCCGAGGTGCTCGGCGGCGTCGAGCATCTGGCGGATGGTCTCGGGGTCGTCGGGGTCGAGGCGCCAGAGGGTGCCGAGGAAGAGCTCGAAGTGCTCGGTGCCGTGGTGGACGTCGGCCATGCGCCAGTAGCCGTGGCGCCAGAGGCCCTTCGCGGCGAAGTGGGTCGCCGTCTTGTCGCGGAGAGCTTTCATGAAGTCGAGCGCCGGCCGGTGGGCGCGTGCCTCGATGAGCGGCGCCCACGCGATGGTGAAGGTGCCCTGGTCGTGGCCGTCGAGGGGCGGCGCGTCGGCCAGCTCGGCGATGCAGTCGTCGGCCCAGGCCTGGAGCTCGTCGAGGAAGCGGGAGCAGGCGACGCGGAGGCTGGGCGAGTGGGCGATGGTCGTCGTGACCATAGCGGCCTCAGGTTGCTCGTGGGCAAGAGCACGCCCAAACAAGCTTGAGCGTGGCACCCATGCTCGCGGGGCTCATGGCTGTCTCGGCGTCAGGATGCCGAGCTGCCAGGGGATCTCGCCGTACTTCTTTCCCGCCCGCCGCTTCTGAGTAACGCCCTGGATGAGGAAGCGGAGGTCGGCGGGATCGACGGTGAGGGTCTCGTCGCCGCCGACGCGCAGCAGCTCGCCGTGGCTGATGTTGTCGGCCCACGGCGGCTCGGGGTTGCGGGCGTTAGTCTCGCCGGCGAACGGCGCCTGCCAGGAGTCGGCGAGCGGCTTCCAGACCCCGTCCAGCCTGTCGGCCACGTAGGCCTTGTAGTAGCGGCGCCCTCCCCTCCCCTGGGCCTCGACGACGGTCAGGAACTTGTCCTGGCCGAGCAGGCGATAGGTGTGGCTGGCCTCGAAGACGTCGGCGCGGAGGGCGAGCCGGCACTCCCGGAAGCCCCGCGGGAACTCGTCGAGCGGCGTCCACATCCGCCACATCCGCCCGTTCAGCGACGTGAAGAACAGGTAGGCGCGCTTCGCGTCGCAGAGGACCCAGAAGTCGATCCACCGACTCACGCCCTTGGGGTCGGCGTCGGGGAAGAAGAGCTTCGCCTGTGACCACGACGTCGGGTCGCTGATGTCGGTGGTCGTCGACCAGGCGGGCTGGAGCTTGAGCTTGCGGGTCGGCTCCCCCGTCTGGAAGACCAGGTACCACTCCTTGTGCGGGCGGAAGAAGAAGACCTGTGGCGCGCAGAAGTAGCCCTCGCGGCAGGTCAGCGTGTGCCGCCTCGCTTTGTTGGCCTCCTCCCACCGCTCGAAGGACAGGTAGTCGATCCGATGGCTGCGCGGCTTACCGCGAACGGTGATGAACAGGTGCCATCGCCCCTCGTGATGGACGATGGTCGGGTCCTTGGCCGAGTAGTCGCTCTGCCCGCCGCGCTCGCCCTCGAGCGGCGAGACGAGCGGAGTCGACAGAGTCCAGGAGAACGGAGCCTGAAGCTCGCCGCCCATCGCAACCGCGCCCATCAGCAACAGCCCTCCTGCAACGCTTCCGAGCCCGACGCCCATCGCTCCACCCTCGCTGCGTCTTCACTTGACACTTGACACTCATCCCTGTCACGCCACGCGTGCAGGCGTCATGTCTCTCATCCGCTCGCGCACCTGGCGGATCTTCTCGATGGTGCAGGCCGGCGGCATGACGCCGGCGGAGGTGAGCACGACGCCCGCCATCGTGCCCGCCTCGACGAGCGACTGCTCGATGCTCTCGCAGATCGCGGCGGCGGGCAGCAGCCACGTCGTGGCGTTCGTGCCGCCGATGATGGCGGTGGTCGGCGCGCGCGCGACGCGGTCGGCCAGGGTCGTGTCGCCGATGGGCGGCGAGCTGTAGGCCTCGATGGCCGACGCCGGCAGCTCCTCGATCCTCGGCAGCAGCGCCCGCAGCTTCCCGCACTGGTGCAGCACGTGAGTCTTGCCCGCCTCGGCGATCAGCCGCCCGTAGTCG
>CBFDBL010000744.1:0-3106 GCA_965603035.1 uncultured bacterium | reverse complement strand
TCGCTCCGCGAGAAGTGAAAGCGGTGTCAGGCCACCGCAGTCCATAGAAGACCCCGTATCGCGGGCCGATCAGCCCAACAGGGCCTATGGAGTGCGGCGGCTCGACGCCGCTATGGCTGCCAGCGGAGCGGCCGCGGCTCCCCTTGCCGTCGCGTCCTGTGGGGTCGGTTCCGGACCTGCTCAGGCCCGGAACTGAGCGATCTCCGCCGCTCCGCGTCGCTCCGTCCCCACTTCTTGCTCGTCCCTCCGCTCCTGCGGGGGGACGGGCAGACGGCCGCTCTGCGGCACCCGGCGGAGAAGACCCTCCCTGCGTCGTGCCGCGGAGCGGCGGGGTTCTTCGTCCCCACGCGGAGCGTAGGGACGAGCAAGAGCGCGGTCATCTGGGCCCCCCTCCCTCGTGCCTCCGCTCCTGCGGGGGGACGGGCAGACGGCCGCTGTGCGGCACCCGGCGGAGGAGGCCTGCACCCGATGACGAGGTCCGCCCGCCGCAGGCGGACGGCGGCTCGGCAGGAGCCTCGCCCTCCCAGGGCGTCATGGTGGAACACGCTCCAAGGTTGAGGCGTCAGGGGCGGGGTGTCAGGCGCGGTGGGGCCAGCGGGATGGGGCACGCGCGGGCTCGAGGCGGAGGACGAGCCCGTCGGAGGGCGGGAGGCGGAGGCGGCGGGCGTTGTCGCTGAAGCGGCGGGCTTTGCCTGTGACGAGGTCGTGGGCGCGCCGGAAGGTGCCGAGTGCGCGGCTGACGCGGACGGTGGTCTCGCGGCGCTGGTCGGCGGGGTTGGAGGCGACGAGGAAGTGGGTGCCGTCGCGCTCGAGGAGGGCGACGTGGACGGCGGGGGAGGAGGAGGTGACGCGGGGGCGGATCCTGGCGAAGGGCAGCGAGTCGAGGATGACTCGCTCGTGACGCTTGTCGCGGCGCCGCTGGCAGCCGTAGGCGGGACAGGTGCCGATGAGGCGGGTGGCGCCGGCGCCGACGGCGCGGTCCACGATGGCGGCGGCGCCGTCGGCAAAGGTGGCCTTGATCCTGCCTGTGGTGGCCTCGAGCGGCTCGCGGCGCAGGGCGCAAGGGTAGGAGACGCGGCGGCCCTTGAACGTGACCTGGCCGTCGTCGAGCAGCCGCTCGGCCGCGTCGATGGCACGCGCGCCGAACAGCTCGTCGAGGCCCCGCCCCGGCGAGAGGCGGCCGCATCGGCCGTGCTCGTCGAAGCGGCCGAGGCATGCCTCGGCGACGAGGTGGCCGCCGCGCTCGACGTAGCCCCGCAGGGCCTCGGCCGTGGCGTGGCCGATGGCGAACGCCGCGGGGACGTAGGCGAGCGGCTGGTCGGTGAGCTGCTCGGGCTGCACGAACACGGTGCGCGCGCCGCGGCCGGCGAAGACGCGCCAGGCGGCGTCGAGCGACTCGCCGTACACCGAGCCGGGCTCGCCCGGCGAGGCGCGGCCGGCGGCCCAGAACACGCGGGATTCGGGGATGACGACGATGGCGACCTCGGGTGGCCCGAGGCGTGCGGCCGCGAGGTCGGGGTGCTGTGCGAGCAGGCGCTGGAAGCCGCGGATGGCCTCGAGGCGGGCGCTGGCGCGGCCGTCGAGGGTGGCGAGCGCGGGCAGCGAGTCGGTGGCGCCGCGGTGCGCGGGGCGCCAGGCCTCGTAGGCGACGGCGTCGGCGCCGGCGGCCAGGAGGCTCCACTCGAGGCGCTGGACGGAGGCGAGGCTGCGGGCGGGCAGGCCGGCGAGCCAGAGCCTCTTGCGGGGCGCGATGCCGCGCGCGCGGTCGGCGGCCTCGTGGGGCAGGAGGGTGGCGACGCGGCGGCCCCACTCGCTGACCTCGCGCGCGAGTGCGGCGTCGTCGGCCTGGGCCTCGCCGAGGCAGGGCCGGCGGGTGCCGACGGTCGGGCGGTCGGCGTCGATCTCGCGGATCGCCTCGACGCACCAGCGGAGCTGCGCGGCCAGGGCGTCGGCGTGGAAGCGGAGCCAGTCCATCACGTCGGGCGAGCGTGCCCACGCGGCGGGCGGGCCGACCTGTGCCCAGCGGCGGTAGCGACGGCCCCAGGTGTGGGCGAGCGCCTCGAGGTCGTCGGCGTAGGCCCTGCGGAGCCAGGCGATGAAGCGGGCGCGGCTGCCCTGGCACTGGCAGTGGAGCTCGCGGGGTGCGGAGTCGATGAGCGGCTCGAGTGCCCAGGCGTCGCTGAGGTCGTAGGCCGCGAGTGCGGCATGGGGCGCCGCGGCGCCGGCGAGTGCGCGGAGGAAGCGGCCCGCATAGGAGCGGACGGTGCCGTTGTCGAAGCACAGGCCTGGCCATCCGCCGCAGGGCGCCTCGGCCGTGGCGCGCGGCGGGGCCTTGACCCCCGTGGCGGACTCGTGGAGGTGCTCGGGGTGGCGCGCGGTCAGCCACGCAGGAGCGGTCGTCAGGACCGCGGCGACCACGACGCCGAGCCCGTGCCGCTCAGCAAGCTCGAGCTGCTCGACGAGCGGGCCGAACTCGAAGCTGTCGTCGTAGACGTGCCCCTGGCTCCACGGCGCGGGCAGGACGACGAAGTCGAGGCCCGCGTCGGCCATGGCGGCGAAGTCGGCGTCCCACTCATCGCGGGGCGGCGGCAGGGCTCGGTAGTAGCGAACGCCGCGGTCGGGCATTGCTGCTCACGCGGGAATGACGGACGACGAATGATCCAGCGCCTGGGCCGAAGCGGCCGCGCCGCTCCTCAGGGCCTCTAGAGCTCGATGGTGCCCTCGAAGACCTCGTCGGCGGGGCCTGTGAGGTACACGCCGCCGTCGTCGGCCCATTCGAGCTCGAGGTCGCCGCCGAGCAGGTGGACGAGGACGGCGCGATCCGTCCTGCCGTTGAGCACGCCGGCGACGCAGACGGCACAGGCGCCTGTGCCGCAGGCGAGGGTCTCGCCGGCGCCGCGCTCCCAGACGCGCATCCTGACTTCGCCGCGACCGAGGATCTGGACGAACTCGGCGTTGATGCGGCGCGGGAAGAGGCGGTGGTTCTCGACGATCGGCCCGTGGACGGCGACGGGGTAGCTCTCGACGTCGTCGACGTAGACGACGGCGTGGGGATTGCCCATGGAGACGGCGGTGCACCGCAGGGTGACGGAGCCCTGGTGGGGCA
>CBFDBL010000743.1:0-3122 GCA_965603035.1 uncultured bacterium | reverse complement strand
GCTGGTCCGAGCTGATGATGACGACGTTCATTCGAGCCGGCCCCTTCGCTCACTCCGACGCTTTGGTGAACTCGCGGTATGCCTTGACCGCGTGCTCGGGCGAGGACGACGAGAGGATGACGAGCCGTGCGCGGGCCGTGGCGCTCTCGCCGGCGCGGAGGTCCCGCCCGAGCTGCGACAGGTAGAGCGAGCGGTGGCCCTCACCCGCGAAGGGCGTCGCCACGGCAAAGCAGTCCTGCGGCCGCGCCATCACCGCCGCGATGAGGCCTGGCTTCGCCGCTCGCCGCAGTCCCAGCGGCGCCGCCAGCATCGGGCGGATCGCCCACGCCACGGGGCTGGGCGGACGGGTCCAGCGCCCGTCCTGGATGAGCTTGACTGCCCCGGCGTCTCGGGGGAACATCTGCCAGACGCCAGACTCCCTGTCCGCGAGCAGGAATGCCGGGCCGCCGTTGCCCTTCGCGTAGACCTCGGAGGCGGGGAACGCCGGGCTGAAGTAGCAGGCGAGGAACGACTCGAAGGCAGGCAGGCTCCCCTTGGCCCGCACCGTCGTCTCGAGGTCGAGGGTCGCCGGCCCCGCCCAGCGATAGACCGCGCTCATCTCGAACGGACGGTCCTCGGCCGCAGGCCAGTCGGCCCGCACGGCGCCATCGGGCAGCAGCTTCGCCTGGCTCGGCCAGCTCCACGCCCCGTTCCCGAAGCGCTTGTCGCCGGCGAACACGCGGTAGTGACCGAACAGGCCATTGCCCTTATCCAGCCGCGTGCCGGTCGGCACATGGATCACCTCGGTCAGCCCAAGCGACTTGCCTCCTCGCCGCAGCGTCCCCTTCAGCACCCCCGTCTCGAAGCGATAGCTCTCCTTCCCCGCCGCCACAAAGCGCAGCCTCGCCACCTCGCCCCCCTCCCCCGCCACACACGACCACGCCACAACCAGAACGGTCAGGATCACCGTCGCACGCATCGATGGCCTCCTTCACTTCCGCTTGTTCTCGAACCAGGCGGGGCCGCCCCATTTGCCGGTGACGACGATGTCGAGGTCGCCGTCGGCGTCGAGATCGACGACGGGGATGTTCAGGCCGGCGCCGATGCCTTGGGCAAGGTGCGTCAGGGGCGGATGGGCAGCCGTCGAACGCGCTGTCGCGCGTCCTCGACGACGACGATGGCGCCCTGATCGAGCGCCTCGCCCGAGAGGCGTAGAACGGCTCGCAGCCTGTCGATGACGTGCAGAGTCCGAGCGTTGTGCAGCCGGAAGAGAACGACGCTGACCGTCCTGTTCCCGGAGAGCGCGAGAATCTCGCCGAAGTCGAGGTCGAAGGTGAGGACGATGCGGTTCTCCTGCTCCGCCTTCGCGAAGATGTCGCGGTCGGGCAGGCGGCGCAGCTTCTCCTCGCGCAGATGCACAGCGTCATGACCTGCCTCCCGCAGCCAGGCCACGATGCGCGGCGAGATGCCCACATCGGCAAGGAAGCGCAAGGCAGGGCCTCCCTAAGGCACGTGGACTTCCTCCTGCGTCAGCCACGCCGCGTACTCGAGCGCCTGACGGATATCGTCGGGCTCAAGGTCGGGGTGGTCCGCCAGGATCTCCGCCTCGGAGGCCCCGTGCGCGATCTGGCGCACGATGAGGGACACGGGGAACCTCATCCCGCGGATACACGCTCGGCCGCCCATGATGTCTGGGTCGAAGGTAATCCGGTCGAACACGGCACTGCCTCCATCAACGCTCGCCGTGTGCCATAGTACGCCAAAGCCGCAGGATAGTCAATGGCGCCCGCCCGCGACGTCACTTGAGCCGGTTCTCAAACCAGGCGGGGCCGCCCCATTTGCCGGTGACGACGATGTCGAGGTCGCCGTCGGCGTCGAGATCGACGACGGGGATGTTCAGGCCGGCGCCGATGCCCTGGTCGAAGGTGATGGTGTGGCGGACCCAGGCCGTGGTGCGGCCGGGTCGGAGCTCGTACCAGTAGACGCCGGGCGGCTTGGTGCCCTCGGGGTCCTTGCCGTTGTGGGCCTTGTAGCGCTTGCCGGTGACGAGGTCGAGGTCGCCGTCGCCGTCGAGGTCGGCGAGTGCGAGGGCGTGGGCCTGTGTCCAGGAGTCGTCGATGAGGTGCTGGGTCCAGCGTGGCTCGCCGTCGGTGCGGATCTGCTGGTACCAGAAGATGCCGTAGCGGTGTGCGGAGCTGGTGACGATGTCGTTGAGGCCGTCGGCGTTGACGTCGTAGACGAGGATCTGGGGCGTGTGCTCGGGCTTGCCCTCCTCGCGGCAGCCGACGGCGAGGGGGTGGCGCTTCCACGTGCCCTTGCGCGGGTCGGCGGGCGCCTCGAACCAGGCGCCGGGGCGCAGCAGGTCGGGCCGGCCGTCGCCGTTCACGTCGCCGCAGCCCACCCCCCAGTCGTAGCGCGTCGGCGAGACCATGTGCTTGACGAAGCCGCCCTTGCCGTCGAGCTCGTACCACCACGTGCCCGTGACGCCGGGCAGCACCTCGCGGGCCTTGCCGTCGCCGTCGATGTCCCACAGCTCGCCGTGCTCGAAGAAGCCGTTGCGCTCGATGAGCGTGGCCTTCCACTCGACGCCGGGCTTGCCGGGGTTGCGGTACCACTCGATGGCCTTGCCGTGCCAGTTGCACGAGACGACGTCGAGCCGGCCGTCGCCGTCCACGTCGAGCGGGGCGTTCATGAAGTCCCAGTTGTAGCCGTTGCCCCCCTCGTCGATCGTGCCCTTGATGGTGCGGATCTTCTGAGGCCGCCAGTCGGGTGCGAGGTAGAGGAAGGCGCCGGCGATGATGTCGAGCCTCCCGTCGCCGTTGTAGTCGGCCACGCCGCAGGCCTCGCTGCGATAGTGGCCGATGCGGTGGGTGACGAACGCCACGGCGCCGCCCGCGCCCGCGACGCCGTGCGCGACGAGCACAACGACGGCCAGCCAGCGACCACGCATGGGACTGCCTCCGTTCAACGGTCCTCGAGATAGCGAGCCGGATCTTCCATGAAGGCCTTGTAGACCTGGTAGTGGTCGGTGTCCTCGTAGGCCACGGGCGCGTCCCCCATCCCACGCTCGTCCCCGTGCTCCCGCGCGGGGACGCGATCCCGGACGCTCCAGCGTCCTTCCTCCACCGCGCCCACGACGATGC
>CBFDBL010000742.1:0-3124 GCA_965603035.1 uncultured bacterium | reverse complement strand
CGCCGCCGACTTCCACTACCACGAGATCCACATCGAGGGCATTACCCACACCGACCCTGCCGACATCGCCTACGCCGCCGAGCTCGGCTACACCCTGAAGCTGCTCGCCATCGGCAAGCGCCTCGACGACGAGCTCGAGCTCCGCGTCCACCCCACCCTGCTGCCTGACGAGCACCCGCTGGCCTCGGTCCACGACGTGTTCAACGCCGTCTGCGTGGTGGGCAGCGCCGTGGGCGAGACGATGTTCTACGGGCGTGGTGCAGGGCAGATGCCGACGGCGAGCGCCGTCGTGGCCGACCTGGTGGACATCCTGCTCGGCAAGGCGCGGCACACGTTCGACCACCTGCGCCTGTTCCCCGGCCGCTCCGAGAGCCTGCGGGTCCGGGGCATCGACGAGATCGAGAGCCGCTACTACCTGCGGTTCAGCGCGCTCGACCGCCCTGGGGTGCTCGCGAGGATCGCCGGCGAGTTCGGCCGCCACAACATCTCGATCGCCTCGGTCATCCAGAAGGAGCGCCACGAGACACAGGCCGTGCCCCTCATCATCACCACCCATCAGGCCGTCGAGGCCAACCTGCGGCAGGCGCTCGACGCCATCGAGCCCCACCACGTCACCGAGGGCCAGCCCGTCGTCATCCGCATCGAAGGCGTCCACGAGTAGAGCGGCCCGGCAGCCGGCGGTGGAGGGCTCCTGCATCCCGATGGCCCCCAGCGACGTCCCACGTCTGCTCGCCACGCTCGGCATCGGCTCCGCCGACGAGCTCTTCGCGGAGATCCCGCCCGAGCTGCGATGGGGCCGGCCCCTGCGGGTCCCCGAGGCGCTGCCCGAGGCCCAGCTCACCGAGCGCCTCGCCGAGCTGGCTACGCCCAACACTCACCTCGACGAGGCGACGTGCTTCCTGGGCGGAGGCGTCTACGACCACTATGTGCCCGCCGTGGTGGACGCCGTCGCCGCGGCCGTGGGGCCGCAGCCCGTCGGCCCCCGCTCGCCGCAGCCGCTGCTCCGGCTCGTCGCCGCTCTCCAGGCGCAGGTCGCCGAGCTGACGGAGCTCGAGGCAGCGGTCGCGCCCCTCGCCGACGCCCCGACGGCGCTCGCCGAGGCCGTGCGCCTGGCGGCGCGCGCGACGGGGCGCTCCCAGGTCGTCGTGGCCCGCAGCCTCCAGCCCGCCTGCCGCGCGGTCCTCCGCACCACCCTCTCGGGCTCGGGCATCGAGCTGGCCGAGGCGGGCTACCACGGCGGCGCGACGCGCGCCGACCAGGCCGAGCGCCTGCTCTCCGACCACGCCGCCTGCCTCGTCGTCCAGCACCCGAACTACTTCGGCTGCCTCGAGGACCTGCCGGCGCTGGCGGCCGCGGCGCGGCGGCACGGCGCGCTGCTCGTCGCCCTCGTCGATCCGCTCTCGCTCGCCGTGCTCGCCCCGCCTGGCGCGGTGGGGGCCGACGTCGCCGTGGCCGACGCGCAGCCGCTCGGCTTCCATGCCGCCTGGGACGGCGCCCTTGGGCTGCTGGCCTGCCGCGCGCCCCTGCTCGACCACTTCGCAGGGTGGCGCGTCTCTCACGACGGCGACACGTGCCAGGCCGTCGGCCGAGATTCGTGCGGCGTATCTGATCGACCTGACGTGCCAGGCCGTCGGCGAGGCGCGCGAGACGCTGCGCGCCGATCGCCTGGTGCGGCCCGTCGCCCACCTGGCCGCGCTCGGCGCCGAGGGCCTGCGCCGAGCCGCCGGCCTGTGCGTCAGCCGAGCCCACGAGTGCCAGAGGCGCCTGACCGCCATCGAAGGCTTCGACCCGCGGTTCCGCGCCCCGTGCTTCAAGGAGTTCGTGGTGGAGTCCGCGATCCCGCCCGAGGACGTCGCCGAGGAGCTTCTCCTGAGCAACATCCTCGGCGCGCTGCCCCTCCAGCCCGACTACCCCGAGATGGACCATTGCTCGCTCTTCGCCGTGACCGAGCGCCGCTCGCAGACCGACGTCCACATGCTCTGCCACTCGCTCGACCTGCTGGTGGATTTCAGGGCCGAGCTGGAGTGACCATGGCCAAGCCGCTGCTCACCGCACTCGCCGCCAGCGGTCCGCCGACGCAGCACTTCCCGCCGGTGCCCGACGACGCGCTCGGCCCGATCCCCGGATCGCATCGCCGCGCGGAGCCGCCGGCGCTCCCCGCCCTCGACGAGTCGACGCTCCGCGCCCACTTCGCCGAGCTGGCGACCGTCGCGGGCCCTGCCGCCGTCGTGCGGGCGGCGGCGCTGCCCGCGCTCGGCCACTGCCATCCCGCGCAGCCGCTCAGCACGGTCCAGGGCCTGCTCGAGGCGGCGCACCAGGTGGCCCGCGCGCTCGCGGCCCTCACCGGCATCGACCGCTTCAGCCTCCAGCCGCCGACCCTGGCGGCCGCCGAGCGCGGCGCGCTGCTGGTGGCGAAGGCGCGCTTCGCCCGGGCCGAGGCGGACCGCGACGAGATCGTCACGGCGCCCGACGGGCCGGCCGCCGCGGCCGAGGGCCTCGGCCTGACCGTCCGCGCGGTGCCGCGACTCGCCTCGGGCGACCTCGACGTCGATGCCCTGATGGACGCGGTCGGGCCACGGACGGCGGCCGTGGCGGCCCGCTGGCTGACCCCCGACGGCGCCTTCGAGCGCAACCTGCTCGCGGCAGGCGAGGTCGCGCACGCCCAGGGCGCGCTGCTGGTCGTGGATGCCTCCGGCCTGGCCGAGCTGGCCGGGCGCACGCGGCTGGCCGAGGCGGGTGTCGACGCCTGCTGGCTCAGCCTGCGCGAGCTGTGCCCCATCGCCGCGAGCGCGGCCCTGGGGGTCCGCACGCCGCTCACCGAGCTCCTGCCCTCGCCCATCATCGGGAAGACGCGCGGCGGCTACGAGCTGGACGACGAGCTGCCGGCCACGATCGGCCCGCTGTCGCCCAGTGCGGCCCCCATCGCCGACGTGCTGGCGGCCTACGTCGCGCTGCTCGCGCTCGGCGCGGACGGCCTGCGCGCGCGGGGCGCGCGCCTGGCGCTCGAGGCGAACGCCGCCGTGCGGGGCGAGCGCGGCGCCCGCCGGCTGCTGCGCGCGCCGTGATCCCACTCCGTCAACCGGGTCAGGCGACCTCGGGGCGCAGCGCCTCGAAGGCGGCGAGC
>CBFDBL010000741.1:0-3134 GCA_965603035.1 uncultured bacterium | reverse complement strand
GCTCAGGGTCGCCACGCAGTTCCCGACCGACCGTTTCACCCTGCGGCTCGCCGACTGCCGGGCCCGCGGCATCCGGGTCGGCGCGCACGAGCTGCGCCACGTCGCCTCGGTCGGCGCTCTCCGCGACGGCACCTTCCTGCACGACGGCCGCGACACCGTGCTTGCATTCGCGCTCCCCATCGGCGACACTCGCATCCAGGTGCTCTGAGCCCTCCCCCATCCGGCGCTCGCCCCGCGGAGGATAGGATCTATGGGACGGGTAGGACCCGCCATCGTCCTCGCTCTGGCCTTCGCTGCGCGGGTCGGCGCCGCGGAGCTGCCCGAGCCGAACGTGTGGGTCAAGGTCGAGGAAGCGCCGACCGGCGGCCGCAGCTCGCCCATCTTCTTCTACGCGCCCGACCTCAAGCGCTTCGTCGTCGCCACGGGCGCCCCGCTGGGCACGGAGCACTACGGCGTCGAGGAGTTCGACCTCGCGACGGGCCGATGGACGAACGCCTATCCCAAGGGCGCGCCGCCCAGCTACGCACCCGAGTCGGGGCCGACGAAGGCGCCGCAGCACCCGCCCAAGGGCTGGCCCAACAAGGGCCGCAAGCTCGTCGATGCCCAAGGCGTCCACCGCATCGGCTTCTTCCGCTCCGCCTACAGCGCCGACTCCCGCGCCCACTTCCAGTATGCCTACGACCCCGACTCGAAGGCGCTTTTCGCCTACCTCTGGAACAAGACGCTCCGCTACGACCCCACCGCCCGCACCTGGACCGACCTGAAGGCCTCGCCCTCCCCCGCCGAGCACCCCGGCATCCTCGAGGGCGGCCACTCCGAGATGATCTGGGGCTCCCTCTGTCACGATCCCGTCAACAAGGAGATCGTGTCGTGTGGAGGCACGGCGGCAACGAAGGGCGGAACACCCGGCACTTGGCTGTACTCCCTCGAAAAGGGAAGCTGGCGCCGAGTGGGGTTCCCCTCTGACCCGCTCAGCCCTCTCAGGAAAGCTCTGGCCGGGATGCAGGACCGCGCGTGGACACACGTGGCCGCGCGGCGCAACCGTTTCTTCCACACGGACAGCGATGACGAGTCCATCGCTGACGACCAGACGGCGCGCCTGCTGGCGGCGGCGCTCGAGGCGCTCTCGGAAGGCCACGAGATCAGGCCTCCACTCGGCTCCCTGGATCTGATCCTCTCGCCGGCGATCAAGGCACTCTCGCAAGCTCGGCGCGAGCCCCGCGTCCGCCAGGCGAGCGGACATCTGATGGAAGCTGCGCACTCGGCGGACGAGGCCGCAGCGCGCGCGGCGGGCGAGGTGGATGACGAGGCCATTGCTGCGGCGGCCATCGTGTTCTACGCCCTCGACGCGGCCGCTCACGACCTCGCCGTCGAGCCGCCGGGCCGGGCGCTTTCGCAGATGGCCTACGATGCCTCGGCGAAGAAGATCGTGCTCTTCGGCGGTGATGGCCTCGATCGCCAGTATGCGGATACGTGGGTCTATGACTGCGCGACGCGGACGTGGGAGCAGCGGTTCCCGAAGGTCAGCCCGTCGCCGCGGGCGGGACACGCGCTGGTCTATCTGCCGAAGAGCCGGAAGGTACTGCTCCTCGGCGGATTCGGCCTGGGCGACGGCCATAGCTACATGTACGGCGACGTCTATCGCTCGATCCCCTTCGAGATGTGGGTGTACGACACGGCGAGGAACGAGTGGGCGCTGCTCCAGCACCTGCCGCTGCCCAAGCGGCGCGAGAAGGCGCCGCACACGCCACGGGGCGACTATCGCGGTACGTGGCCCGCGGCCGTCAACGACGACGACGTGGTCGTGCTCTTCCAGGGCGGCTCGAAGGGGCGCGCCACCTGGGTCTGCCGCGTCGATCCCTCGAAGATCGATGCCGAGGGCACGGCGAAGTACGGCGTGCCGCCGGGCACGGTGGCCTTCCGCGGCGACGAGGACAGCCCGAGGAAGGGCTGGCGCAGCTACGACCCTGCCTTCTACGAGCGCGACGTCACGCCGGAGCCGGAGAAGGTCAAGGCGTTCTACGACAACCTGAGGCCCAACACGTGGACGCTGCTGACCCCGCCCAAAGGCGTGGACGTGTGCGGCTGGGGCACGACGGCGTACGACCCCGACCGCCAACAGCTCCTCTACTGGGGCGGCGGCCACAGCGAATACAAGGGCACCAACGTCTTTCACTACAGCGTGCGGACCAACCTGTGGAGCAGCTCGTGCCGCCCCGACTGGGTGCTCGAGTGGAGCGGCGGCTTCCTGTGCCCCGCGCTGCTGAGCTTCCGCAACCGCCCCCACGTGCCCGTCCACGCTTACCAGTGCTACGCCTACGACCCGCCGTCGGGGCTGATGGTCGCCTTGCGCGGCACAACGTTTCTCTACAACGTGCAGCGCCGCTGCTGGTACCTCCCATCGATCTCTGCGCCGTGCCGTGGCGACGTGATGCGCGTCGCCCTCGAAACGACGCCCACCGGCGTGTACGCCTGGGGCGAGGTGAGTAGAGGGGAACCATCGAGACTCTTCCGCTTCGAGGCCAAGCGCAGCCGCTGGTGGCCGCTGAAGATGAAGGGGCCGAAGCTCCCTGGCCCGTGGTGCGATGGCTCGGGCATGTGCTACGACAGCACGCGCAACTGCCTGTGGCTGGCGCCGGGCAAGGAGCTGTTCCGCTTCGACAAGTCCAACGGGACGCTGACAAGGATCGCGACGGCGCCGCCGACGGCCCTCGGCAAGCTCGCCCTCTGGCGCGAGCAGGTGCACGTGCCCGGCGCCGACCTGATCCTCCTCATGCGCCTGTTTCCCGGCCCTGACGGTGCGCTGAGGAACGTGGCGTACGACCCGGCGGCCAACCGCTGGCTCTGGCTCGACCTGCCCTTCGTCTCGGGCGGCAAGCCGCACGCGTTCCGCAAGGACCGCACGCCGTTCAGTTGGAACGCCGCGCTGCACTACGACGCGAAGCTCGGCGTCGTCCTGCTCCACAACCCCGTCACCATCTGGGCCCTGCGCCTCGACCGCGGGACGGCGAGAGTAGAGGAGGCTCGCGACGATGGGCCTCTGCGGGAGTAACGCGATGATTGTGCCTCCAGGCGCCATCCGCTCGGCGGCAGCGCGGACCCTCACCCGCCAGCCGCCGTGCGGCTGGCACCCG
>CBFDBL010000740.1:0-3137 GCA_965603035.1 uncultured bacterium | reverse complement strand
CAGAGCCAGATCTTCGATCACGCATCACCGTCGGCGGCAGCCCGCGGCGGATGGCCTCGAGCACGCCGCCCTCCACGCACCGCACGGGCCCGCCTGAGCGAGGGCGAGAGGGTGAACGTCGAGCGCTCGCTGCGGGTCGGCGACCGGCTCGGCGGCCACTTCGTCGCGGGCCACGTGGACGCCGTCGGCACCCTCCGAGCGAAGGACCAGGGGCCGGAGCAGACGCTCGTCCGCGTCGCCGTCCCGGCCGAGCTGACCGCACTGATGGCGCTCAAGGGCTCCGTGGCCGTCGACGGCATCAGCCTGACCCTCGTGGACGTCGAGCCCGACGCCTTCGCCGTCGCCATCATCCCCTACACCCTCGCCGAGACGACCCTCGGCTTCAAGCGGCCGGGCGACCCGGTGAACGTCGAGGCGGACCTGCTCGCCCGCTACGTCGCCCGCCTGCTCGCCCAGCCGCCGGGGCTCTCCGAGGACACCCTCCGCCGTCACGGCTTCTGCTGACAACCCGGGGCGTGAGCGGGCGTCGCAGGGGGCCGGGCTCACTCGTCGAGGTCGAAGAGCTCGGCCGCGGCATCGGCGAGGGAGGGGTGTTGGCCGTTGGCAGCGGCGTGTCGGAGCGCGATCTTGGGGTGGTGGAGCAGCTTGTTGACGATGCGAGCGGCGGTCTGGCGGATGGCCTGCTTGTCGGCGTCGGGCAGGTGGTCGAGTCGCGCGAGGAGGCGTTCGAGCTCGGCGTCGCGGACCTGGTCGGCGCGGCGGTCGAGCCGTGTGATGAGCGGCTCGACGGCGAAGATTCCGAGCTGCTCGACGAAGCGCGCGGCGTGTCGCTCGACGAGCGCGAAGGCGTCGACCACGGCCTCTTCGCGCTCGCGGCGGTTGCGGCTCACGACGGACTCGAGGTCGTCGATGTCGTAGAGGAACACGTTGTCGAGCTCGGCGGCCGCGGGGTCCACGTTGCGTGGGACGGCGATGTCGATGACGAGTAGCGGGGCGTTGCGGCGTCGGCGGAGCGCGGCGCGGAGGTGGTCGCGGGTCAGCACGAAGTGGGGCGCGGCGGTCGAGACGATGACGACGTCGGCGTCGGGCAGGCGCTCGTGGAGTTCGGCGTAGGGCACGGCCTCGCCGCCGTGGCGGGCCGCGATGTCCCTGGCGCGCTCGAGCGTGCGATTGGCCACGAGCGCGGTGGCGGCGCCGCTCGCGACGAGGTGCACGAGCGCCTGCTCGGCCATGTCGCCGCCGCCGAGGACGAGGACGGTGCGGCGCGCCAGGTCGCCGAAGATGCGGTCGGCCAGCTCGACGGCCACGGCGCTCACCGAGACGCGCCCCGAGCCGATCGCCGTGCGCGAGCGGACCTGCTTGCCGACGGCGATCGCCGCCTGGAACAGCGCGTTGAGCACCTTGCCCGTCGCACCGTGCTCCGCCGCCGCCAGGTACGCCTGCTTCACCTGCCCGAGGATCTGCGGCTCGCCCACCACCATCGAGTGGATGCTCGCCGCCACCGCGAACAGGTGCCGCACCACCGCACGCCCGCCGTGGAAGTAGAGGTGCGGCCGCACCGCGGCGAGCTCCACGCCCTTGAAGGCCGCCAGGAACCGCGCGAGCGCCTCGCCGCGCAGCTCGGCGCCCGCCGCGTAGACCTCCACGCGGTTGCACGTCGAGAGCACGACGGCCTCGGCGGCGCCGCGGTCGGCGAGCAGTTGCGCCAGTGCGGCCTCGAGCGCGTCGTCGCCGACGGCGAGGCGCTCGCGGACCTCGACGGGGGCGGTGCGGTGGTTGAGGCCGACGAGCTCAAGGCGCATCGCGGTCCACCTCCGCGGCGGGCACTTGCCGGCCGCGCGCCGGCCCCCGTCCCATCGTGTGCAGCGGGTCGCCGAAGGCCGCGAGACCGCACACGATGGCGAGCACGAGCAGCGCGACGAGAATCGTCAGGTAGGCCACCTTCGGGCCGCGCCAGCCCGCGCCCAGCCGCACGTGGAGCAGGACGGCGTAGAGCACCCAGGCGAGGAACGACGCTGCCACGAGCCAGCTCGCCCACCAGTCGGGCCGCTTCTCCAGGGCGAGCACCACCCCCGAGATGAGCGCGAGCGTGAACAGCGGCATCCCGAGCGCCACGGCCCGGTAGTTGAGCCGGTCGAGCGCCTCGAGCGACGGCAGCCGCTTCATGACCGGGCCCACGGTCCTGCGCTTGAGCAGCCGCTGCTGCACCAGGTACATGATCGCCACCGCGAGGGCGACGAGGAAGTGCGCTGCCCCCAGCAGCGAGGCCGCCACGTGCACGGGCAGCCACCAGCTCGTCGCGGTCGTGCTCGCCTCCGCGTCGGGGCGCACCAGCAGCGCGATCGCCACCCCGGCCGCTGCGACCAGCGGCATGGCGAACGACACCAGCGCGCGGACGCGCAGCGACAGGTCGAGCACCACGCAGGCCAGCACGGCGCACCATAGCAGCGTGGCCAGGGCCTCGAACCGCGTGTAGGCCGGCAGGCGCCAGTGGAAGCTGCCCCACCACAAGAGGAAGGCCGTGTGGGCGACGAAGCCGACGTTGGCCAGGCGGCGCGCCAGCGAACGCGCCTTGTCGGTGCCCGCCTGGAGATAGCGGAGCCCGGCCGCCGCCGAGACGACGTAGACCGCTACGCTGCCGTAGAAGACGGCGAGGCCGAGCGCGGCGATCTGGCCCGACGCGGCCGCTGCCATCACCCGCCCTCCTGCACGAGGCGGGCCGCGAGCTCGCGCACGGCGTCGGCGCCTTCGCGCGCGAAGAGCGCCCACGTCGTCCCGTCGGCGAGGCGCTGGAAGAGGCTCCTGCGGCGCGCGACGTCGGGCACGCGGCCCTTGATGTCGTCGCGCAGCTCGCCCAGGAGCGCGACGAAGTCAGCGTAGGCGTCGGGGAACCGCTCCTCGAGCTCCTGGCGGAGCCGCCGCGAGAGGGCGGGTGCCGCGCCGCCGCTGCACACGCTGATCGTCAGGGAGCCCCGCTGAAGGGTCGCGGGCACGATGAAGTCGCACTCGGGCGGGGTGTCCACCACGTTGACGAGCGCGCCGGCCCGTCGCGCGGCGGCGGCCACCTGGCGGTTCACGTCCGGGTCGTCGGTCGCGGCGATCACGTCCTGCGTCCCGTCGATGGCGAGCAGGAACCT
>CBFDBL010000739.1:0-3139 GCA_965603035.1 uncultured bacterium | reverse complement strand
CACAAGCACTGCGAGGCCCCGAGCCTGTGCCACAACCCCAAGCACCTGGTCGCCCTGCCCGACGGCTCCCGCGGCCACTGCACCGACTATGCGGACTGCAAGAACCCCGACCATTTCGTCTGGAGCCTGCGCTACCGCCATCGCTTCGCGGGACGGGCCTGGGACATGCTGGCGGGCCTCTATCTCGCCCGCGGCCTCCCCGTCGAGGTCGGCGCCTCCTCGCCGCCCATCCGCGTGGTCTCGAACCGCAACATGTGGGACGTGGCGATCAAGGCCGAGCGCGACGAGACCCTCACCGTGCCCGCCGGCACGTTCGACTGCGTGCGCATCACCCTCGACACCCAGCCCGCCAACGACTACGCGCGCGCCCACGAGGACGAGGTCGAGGGCCCCTTCGGCCTCCACGGCAACGTCGTGCTCCACGCCGACAAGGCCACGGGCCAGATCGTCCGCGTTCGCGGCAAGGTCAAGCTCGGCGCCACGTTCGACGTCCAGGTCCGGCTCACCCAGCGCACGGCCGACTACCTCGAGCCGCGCTGAGCCGGCCCGGGCCGGCGCGTGCATGTCCTTGCAGCGCCAGCGCTTGATTCTCCGGAGCGGCTGTGGTACACTGCCGCAAGTCGCGGGAGGGCTCTCGCCGGGGCAACTGAGGTGCGTTGGCCTTTCACTCGCTACGGCACCCGTGAGCTGGCGGTCAGCGCGCTGGCCCTCGGCGCCCTGACGGCGCTCGCGGCGTGGCTGTGGCTGCCGGCGGCGGTCGTGCCGGCGGCCGTGCTGGTCCTCGCCGTGACCTTCTTCCGCGACCCCGAGCGCACCCCGCCCGACGACGCCGCCGCCGTCGTCTCGCCCGCCGACGGACGCGTGGTGGACATCGAGGAAGTGCGCGAGGACGACTTCATCGGCGCCGACGCCGTCCGTGTCGGCGTCTTCATGTCGCTCTTCAACGTCCACGTGAACCGCGCGCCGCTCGACGGCACCGTCGTGTTCCGCGACTACCGGCCCGGCAGGTTCCTGAACGCAATGGCCTCGGAGGCGTCGCGGCAGAACGAGTGCTCGCTGATCGGGCTCGAGCGCCCCGACGGCACGCGGGTGCTGGTGAAGCAGATCGCGGGCCTGATCGCGCGTCGGATCGTGACGGACTGCGAGGTCGGCTCGGAGGTCCGGCGGGGTGAGCGTGTGGGGATGGTGAAGTTCGGCTCGCGCCTGGAGGTCTACGTGCCGGCGTCGGCGGGCTTCGAGCTGGGCGTGGCCGTGGGCGACGCCGTGCGTGCGGGCAGCTCGGCGCTGGGTCGGTTGCCAACGAGCGGAGAGACGCCGTGAGGAAGATCGCGGTCCTGCCGTCTCTGCTGACGCTGGGGAACCTGGTCTGCGGGTTCCACGCCATCCGCTACGCGGCGGACCAGCGGTTCACCGCGGCGGCCTGGATGGTGTTGCTGGCCATGGTGTTCGACGCGCTGGACGGGAAGGTGGCGCGGCTGACGAAGGCGTCGAGCCGGTTCGGTGCGGAGCTGGACTCGCTGGCGGACGTGGTGAGCTTCGGGATCGCGCCTGCGTTCATGGTCGCCATGCTGGCGGCGGCGGCCCAGAGCGACTACCAGCGGCTGGTGTGGCTGTGTGGGATGGTCTACTGCGTGTGTGCGGCGCTGCGGCTGGCGCGGTTCAATGTGGAGACGACGCTGGACGACGAGAGCCACCGCTTCTTCCGCGGCCTGCCGTCCCCGGCGGCAGCCGGCCAGGTGGTGTCGCTCGTGGTCCTGCACCACTACCTCGAAGCGCGCTTCCAGATCGACGTCGTCCGCCACATCATCCCGACGGCGACCTTCCTGTCCGGCGTGCTGATGGTCAGCCGGATACGCTATCCGCACGTGGTGAACCTTTATCTGAGCGGGCACCACGCCTTCGCCGACGTCGTCTTCCTCGCCATCGGCGCGCTCCTGATCGCCACGGTCAAGGAGCTGACCCTCGCGGCCTGCTTCACCCTCTTCACCGCCGCTGGCCTGGCGAACACGATTCGCGAGATGGTCTTCCACAGCGCCGAGGAACAGCGGCCTATCTTCTGACCGACTGCCGAGGCGGGCCGGCCCCCCCACATGGTGAGAGACGCCGACAAGTGACGACACCCTGGTATCATGCGGGCCTGCGCTTCGAGTGCCAACGCTGCGGCGAGTGCTGCCGCGGCGAGCCGGGCTACGTGTGGGTGCGGGACCCCGAGATCGTCGCCATCGCGCGGATGCTCGGCCTCGCGCGCCACGAGGCGGTCGCCCGCTACTGCCGCACCGTGTTCGGCGACATCAGCCTCATCGAGCGGCCCAACGGCGACTGCATCTTCTGGACGCCCGACGGCTGCGAGATCTACCCCGCGCGGCCCGTCCAGTGCCGCACCTTCCCCTTCTGGCCCGAGTACATCCGCTCGCCCAAGGGCTGGGCACGCGCCGTCGCTCGCTGCCCAGGGTGCAACCAGGGCCGCCTCGTCCCCGCCGAGGAGATCCGCAAGCGCGCCGACGAGACCGACGGATAGCAGCCCGACGGCCCCCCGGGCGGGCGCGTCACTTCACGTCCCTGGGCACGATGCGGGGGTCGCCGCACTTGGGGCAGGCGAAACGGGGCGGCTTGCCCGTCTCGGGATCGGGGGCGAGCAGCAGGTCGAACTCGTTGCCGCACTTCTCACAGCGATAGGCGTGGATGCGGAAGGCATCGCCCTCGCACTTCGGGCAGGGGATCTTGGGGAACGCCTCGGTCTCGGAGTAGACGGCCTCGGCATCCTGCTCGAGCCCTGCCTGGAACCGCTCGCCGCACTTCGAGCACTGCCAGCCGAGCGTCGGCTTCGGGGCGGGCCCGGGCATCACGCTGCGCACGACCGCCCACACGCACACGCCGATGACCGCAACCAGCACCACCACCAGAGCGATCTTCGCAGGGGAGCTCACGTCGGGCCTCCGCTCGTCTGCTGCGTCCTACGGCCAGTAGAAGTTGCTGCCGCCGTAGGTCGCGCGCACCGACAGGTCCGAGAAACTGCGCTTCTCCGCAGCCCCGTTCACGTAGTACACGTTGACGTCCACCGGCGCCCTCGGGTCGTAGGCGCGGCATGGGTGCGCCCCGTTGTAGTGACCGCCGGTGACCGAGTGCCAGATGTTGTCCT
>CBFDBL010000738.1:0-3147 GCA_965603035.1 uncultured bacterium | reverse complement strand
GCTGCTCACCAACGCGGTCTTCTGGGCCGCCAAGCGCGAGCCGGCCACGCGATAGCGCGCGGGCCAATCTCCAACAGGACCTATATGACGCATCCGCATGGCGGGCTCAGGCGAGCTCGGCGCGGAGTGCGTCGGCGACGGCTCGGCAGAGGGTGAGGTTGGGCCGCGCGGTCTCGGGCGGGCGGGTGCCGAGGCCGCAGGAGGGGGTGATGAGGCTCTGGCGGAGGACGGTGGCGCGGTCGATGCCGTAGCCGACGAGCTTGTCGATCGCCTCGTTGAGACGGGCGAGGAGGGCGTCGGCGGAGGTGGCGGCCAGGTCGTCGGGGTCGGTGGGCACGATGCCCCAGGCGATGTTGCCGCCGCGGCCGACATACGCGACGAGCTCGTCGCGGTAGGTGAGGAAGCCGGTGGCGTAGCCGAAGGCGTCGAAGGACACGACGTCCACCGAGCTGTCGAGGAAGATGGTCCAGTCGGTGTTGGCGCAGCAGTGGGTGCCCTTGACGGGCGCGGCGGCGTAGACCTCCTCGAGCACCGCGCGCGGCTGCGCGGGGCGTGTCCAGCCGAAGAAGGGGGTGCCGAAGCTGGCGAGGAACGGCTCGTCGACGAACACGATGGGCGTGGCGCCCGCGGCCTCGATCTGGCGGGCCATCCAGCGCACCTTGAGCGCCAGATGCTTGACGACGACCTCGCGCAGCACGTCGTTGTAGAGCGCCGGGTTGCCCGCTTCGTCCACCAGGCTCATGGCGACCGTGACCGGCCCGGAGACCTGCGCCTTGGCC
Organism: uncultured bacterium; assembly: GCA_965603035.1. GTDB lineage: Bacteria > Planctomycetota > PUPC01 > DSUN01 > DSUN01 > CAZDNN01. The sequence continues at coordinate 2,368 of CBFDBL010000738.1, read as the reverse complement.
TCGGCCACCCCCGCGGCGCGGACGTGGGCGAGGAACGGCTCGAGCGCCGCGCTGCTCGCCACCGACCACGCCCCGGAGTCCTCGGTCGGGCTCTCCCACTCGGTGAACAGCCGATCGACGCCCAGGAAGAAGGCCTCGTCCTGCACCAGGGTCCACGTGCCGTCGCGCTGCCGGGCGCCCGGCAGGCCGTCGTACATCTGCTCGTTCATCCGTTCGTTGGGCGACAGCCTCGGGAGCTGGGGCAGGAAGGGCAGCTCGGGCGCGAACTCGCGCACCATGGCCATCGCCTCGTCCACGCCGGCGCAGGCGAAGCTCCCGATCCCCGTCACCCGACAACGGCCCTCGAAGCTCATGGCATCCCCCAGGCTCTTGGCTCTCTTCGTCCCGCGACCCGGCTCCCGCCGCCGGTGTGCCGGGCGCGGCCGGTCACGGCTCGGCGAGGGTCAGCTCGACGCCGGTCAGCTCGGCGAGGCGCTCGACGTGCTCGGCGAGGCAGGCGCGGAAAGCGGCGGCCTCGTCGGCGTCGAGGGCGCGCCCGACGCGGCGGGTGTTGCTCGACGCCTGGCCCAGCTCGTGGCTCGCCTCGAAGAACGTCCTCGACTGCTCGAAGGCCGCGCGGCACCGGGCGGGCCGGGTGGCGAAGTACTCGTCGAGGAACGCGCCCGTCAGGCGCTCTTCGCACTCGCACAGGCGGTGGAGCGCCGAGACGAGGTCGGGGCAGAAGGTGCCGTAGCGGCACTCGATGAGATCGACGACGATCGCCTCGCCGTCGGGCCGGACGATGAAGTTCCCGCGGTTCACCCGGCTGTGGGTCAGTGCGAAGGGCGCGTCGAGCGCGGCGGTCCCCGCGTGCAGGCGGAACCACGCGACCAGGGCGTCGGGTTGGCCCTGCGGCAGCGCCCTGGCCAGATGGCCGGCGCGCTCTGCGACGCGCTCGAGGACATGGCGGCGGTAGCTGCCCGGCCTCGGGAAGGCCGGCCAGCCCCAGCGCCGCCGCTCGACGTTGTGGAACCGGGCCAGCGCCCGCGCCACGGCGCGCACGGCGGCCTCGCGGTCCGCCGCCTCGGTCGGGTGCTGGCCCTCCACGAACTCCTCGCTCAGCGCGTAGAAGCCCCAGCGCACGCGGGTCAGCGGCGACAGGTCGCTGTCGAGCAGCCGGGGCACGGGCAGCCCCGTCCGCGCGAAGGCGCGGAAGTTGTAGGCCAGCCGTGCGGCGCGCAGCCACCGCCGCAGCACGCGCAGCACGATGCGCGGAAAGCCCTCGAAGTCCACGAGGTGCACGATCGACCGCATGCCCAGGCTGGGCGCCCGCAGGGAGACGGGCGGCCCCTGCGCGCCCAGGCGCCCGGGGAGCCGCTCGCTGGCGTAGCGGGCGACCGCCTCGCGGGCCTCGGCGCGGCGCGCCTCCTGCTGGCGCCTGGCCTGCACATTCTCGAACGCTCCGCCGCCCATGCGCACCCCCAGCCACGCGAGCCTCCTGCGGCTCGCCATTGTAGCGCCGGGGGCCCGCGATACAAGCGAGATGGGAGCGACCTGGCGGGGACGCTGCGAATGCCTTCGGTGAACCGGGGGAGCAGGGGGGTCAGGGCTCGTAGCCGAGCTGGCGGAGCAGGCCGCCGATGAGCGCGTGGAGCCGCTCGATCTGGTCGGGCTCGAGGTCCTGACGCCACTTGAAGTTGCGGTTCTCGACGTCGCTGACGAGGGGCTCGACGTCGGACCGGTCCCAGGTCAGGCCGCACTGGGCAGCCAGGCCGATGATGGTCTCGGCCGGCTGGGCGGCGAAGCCCTCGTAGCGCAGCTCGATGTAGCGCTCGTCGGGCAAGGCCTGCACGGACTGGCGGGCGTGCTCGACGGTCCGCTTCCACTGGAGGGCGGCGGCCTCGAGCAGCGGCAGGTCGGCGAGCTCGCGCCAGCCGGGCGGCTTGACGCCCCAGTAGACGCCGCCCTCCTTGAGCATGGACCGCAGGATGGAGTAGGCCACCGCGCGCCCGTCGCGGATGATGTGGATGAACAGGGCGTCGGGGAAGATGGCGTCGAGGAACTCGATGCGGAACGAGTTGCCCAGGAGCTTGGCGAGGAAGCGGGTCTTGTGGAACAGCGTAAGGTGGGTGCGCACCACTCTGTGGAGGTAGCGCCGCGCGCGGGGAGTGGCGTCCTCACGGCCGAGGGTGCTATCGGCCCGTCCGCGCGAGAAGCGGCTCCACACGGCCCGCGACTCGGTCGGCCGCCTGTCCCGGCGGAAGAGCATGAGCAGCCGGGTGAGCAGGACGGAGCTGGGGGCCTTCTTCGTGGCCTTCGAGATGCACGTCACGTCGGGGTGCTGGGCCAACGTCTCGTAGAGCAAGCTGGTGCCGCTGCGCGGGGCGCC
>CBFDBL010000737.1:0-3154 GCA_965603035.1 uncultured bacterium | reverse complement strand
GTGATGGCCTACAACGAGATGACGCGGGCGATCCCCGAGCACAGGAAGCTCAGCCCGTGGTACGACAAACGCGCGCGCGGGCTCGGCGGCAACCCGGTGACGTGCGCCGAGGAGAACCTGCTGGCCTTCCGGGGCGATCCGTACCGCGGCGAGAGCATCTTCATCCACGAGTTCGCGCACATCATCCACTCGCGCGGGCTGGCGGCCGTGGACAAGACGTTCGACGAGCGGCTCCGGGCGCTGTTCGAGCAGGCCAGGAAGGCCGGTCGGTTCAGCGGATACGGCATGACGAGCCACGGCGAGTTCTGGGCCGAGGGCGTCCAGTCGTGGTTCCACTGCAACCGCGCCGGCGGCCTGGCCGTCGCGGGGGCCGAGGGCAAGCCTCGGACGCAGATCCACACCCGCAAGCAGCTCAGGGAGCACCTGCCCGCCTTCGCACGCCTGCTGGACGAGTCGTTCGGCGGCAACGCGTGGACGTACGTGCCTGTCGCCCAGAGGCTGGGCCGGGACCACCTGGAGGGCTACGACCCGGCCAAGGCGCCCGCGTTCGCATGGCCCAAAGCCGTCCTGGAAGCGGCGAGAAAGATCGAGGCCGAACGCGCACGAGAGAAGCGACGAAGGAACTAGATCCGGCCTGATACAGTGCGCCTTGCCCGCGGGTGTGGTCTGCTTCCGTGTCGGGAGATCCCAGCAGCTCCCGATGGGCGACGGCCGAGGCCCGTGGGCGTCAGTCCGCGTCGGCGAGCAGGTCGCGCATGGCTCGGGCCTGGTCGGCGGTGACGGTGCCCTTGCGCACGGCGACGTCGATGGTGCGGAGGCCGAGGGTGCGGTAGAGGGGGAGGAGGTCGGGCATGCGTGCATCGAGCACGGCGAGGTGGGTGCGGAGGGTGGTCATGTCGGCGCGGCTGATGGGGCCGGTGAGCGCCTTGGCGGTGCCGACGCGGTCGAGGTTTTCGACGATGGCGCGCAGGAGCGGCAGGAGCGTGGGGAGCGCGGCGTCGGCGAGCCCCGCCTCGTCGAGCAGTGCGACGCCGGCGTCGGCGAGGGTGACGGCGTAGTTGGAGGCCAGGCACAGGGCGGCGTGGTAGAGCGCCTTGTCCTCGGCGCGGATCGCCACGGGCGTGGCGCCGAGCCGCTCGGCCAGCTCGCGCCCGAGCGCGAGCGCCTTGGCGTCGCCCTCGAGGGTGCACACGATCCCCTCGAGCAGGGCGGGGTCCACCCGCGCGAAGGTCTGAGCCGGGTGGAAGGCCAGCGCGGCGGCGCCGCAGCGGCGAGCGGGGTCGAGCGCCTCGGAGCCGAGCGCCCCGCTCAGATGGACGGCCACGCCGCCGGGGGCGAAGCCGCCGCCGGCCGCGGCCTGCGCGCACACGGTCGCGATCGCGTCGTCCGGCACGCTCAGCACCACGACGTCGGCACGCCGCGCCGCCTCGGCAGGCTCCGTCGTCGCGACCGCGCACCCGGCCAGCGCCGCAGCGTCCCGCGCCGACCCCAGCCGCCGGCTCGCCACGGCCGCCACCGTCAGCCCATGGCGACGCAGCGCCGCGGCCAGAGTCCGACCCAGCATCCCCGCGCCGATGATGGCGAAGCGTCGTTGGTCGATCATCATCCCCCATTCTAGCCAGCCGCCCGGCCTTGTCCAGCGCCAGCACCGCGGCGGCCTGTTTCTTTCCCTTGACTCCCACCGCCGCGACCACTACCATGGGCCTTCTCGCGGGCGTGTTGGGCATTCCAGTCGAGCAGGGCGCCGATGGGCGTGAGCCACGAGCTGGCCGCCGGGCCGGTGACGGTCGAGAGGCTGTCGCACAGCGTCGATCCGGGGCTGGCCTTCGAGGCGTTCCACCCCCTGCCCTACCCGTTCTTCCTGGACAGCGGGCTGCCCGGTCCGCGGCTGGGGCGGTGGTCGCTGCTGGGTGCGGCGCCGCGGGTCGTGCTGTCGTGCAAGGGCCGGCGGCAGCGCTGGCTCGAGGACGGCGTCGAGCGGCCCCGGCGCGGCAACCCGTTCGCCGCGCTGCGGAAGCTGCTGCGCCGCTGGCGGGTGCCGCGCGGCGACTACCCGGTGCCGTTGGTGAGCGGGCTGGTCGGCTACCTGGGCTACGATCTCTGCCACTTCGTCGAGCGGCTGCCGCGCACGGCGGCCGACGACGTCGATCTGCCGGACCTGCACTTCGGGCTCTACGACGCGGTGGCGGCCTACGACCACGTCGAGGGGCGCTGGTATGGGGCCTCGACGGGCGGGCCCGAGCGGATCGCGTGGCTCGATCGCCTGCTGGGGTCGGCCGTGCCCGACGTGCGGTTCGCCGGGCTGCCGGCCTCCACGGCGCCGATCCTGTCGAACTTCACCCGCGGGGCCTACCTCGACGCGGTGCGGCGCAGCATCGACTACATCGCGGCGGGCGACATCTTCCAGGTGAACCTCTCGCAGCGGTTCGAGACGACGATCGGCGTGCCGCCCGTCGAGCTCTACCGTCGGCTGCGCGCGGCGAACCCTGCGCCCTTCGCGGCCTACGTGAGCCTCGACGGCGACGGGGGGGCCGTGCTGAGCAGCTCGCCCGAGCGCTTCCTCAAGGTCGTCGGCCGCGACGTCGAGACCCGCCCGATCAAGGGCACCAGGCCACGCGGCACGACGCCCGACGCGGACCGCCGCCTCGCCGACCAACTGCTCGCGAGCACCAAGGACTCGGCGGAGCTGACGATGATCGTGGACCTCGAGCGCAACGATCTCGGCAGGGTGTGCGACTACGGCAGCGTGGCGGTCACCGAGCACAAGGCGCTCGAGGCCTACGCCTCGGTCTTCCATCTCGTCTCGACCGTCGTCGGGCGCCTCCACCGCCGGCGCGACCTCGTCCATCTGCTCAAGGCCACCTTCCCCGGCGGCTCGATCACCGGCGCGCCGAAGGTCCGAGCCATGGAGATCATCGACGAGCTCGAGCCGACACAGCGCAGCGTCTACACAGGCAGCATCGGCTACATCGGCGCCGACGGTCGGATGGACCTCAACATCGCGATCCGCACCATCCTGGTCCGCGGCAGCCGCGCCTTCGCGCAGGTCGGCGGTGGCATCGTCGCCGACTCCGACCCCGCCGCTGAGTATCAGGAGACCCTCGACAAGGGCGCGCGCCTCTTCCGCGCTCTCGGCCACGAGGCCGATGTCGGG
>CBFDBL010000736.1:0-3170 GCA_965603035.1 uncultured bacterium | reverse complement strand
CGCCACCGCCCAATCCACCGTCCTGGACCCCCGAGACCGCTCGAGCAGACACGGCGCACCCCGCCAGGGGGCGCCCGCGCGGGGGGGCGCGGGTCTCGGCCGGTGCGGCTAGGCCTTCTGACAGAGGTAGAGCAGGCGGGGGGAGTCCTTGCGGGGGCGGCCGAGGCTGTGGCCGTCGAAGACGGTGAAGCGCAGGCCGACGCGGGCGAGCAGGCCCTCGATCTCATCGGGCTCGTAGCCGCGCTGGACGTGCTCCTCGTCGAAGCAACGCCAGAGCTTGCCCTGGCGCACGAAGCCGGTGATGCGGCACGTGCCGCGGGGGGGCTTCCCGCCGAACGACGTCTGGTTGATCAGCACGCGGTCGGGGTCGCGGAAGATGACGGCGTGGTCCCAGTGGTCGCGCAGGCCGGCCAGGGTGTTCATGTCGAAGGCGAAGAGCCCGCCGGGGGCCAGGTGGCGGCGCGCGCGGCGGAAGGCCCGCTCGAGGCCGCGCTTGGTCGTGAGGTAGTTGAAGCTGTCGAACAGGCAGGTCACCACGTCGAAGCGCCGCCCGAGGTCGAAGGTGCGGACGTCGGCCCGCACGAGTCGCGCGCCCGGCGCGTTCCGACGCGCGTGGGCGAGCTGATGGCGCGAGAGGTCCACCCCCGCGGCTGCGTAGCCCGCCTCACAGACCAGCTCGAGCAGCGACCCCGTCCCGCAACACAGGTCGAGCCACGACCGCGCGTCCGGCACCAGCCGCGCGACCGCGGCGGACAGGAAGGGCCACAGCTTCGGCCCCCAGAAGGCCCAGCGCTCGTTGTACGCCTGGGCGAAATCCTTGCCATAGATGGACATAGACACCTCTCCCCCGACACCGCCGGCCCCTATGCCGGCTGGTATGCCCGCCACAGGGCGCGGTAGTAGCTCATGAACCGCTCGGGCTCGAGGCTCGGCTGGCCGATCTCGGCGAGGGTGAAGCCCTCGTAGCCGTCGGCGGCGAGCAGCTCGAAGAGCCGCCGCCAGGGGTAGCGGTCGTCGTCGAGGTTCGTGATGTGCGCGAGCCCGATCCGCCCGCGAACGAGCGCGTAGTTGGCGTCGATGGCGCCGCTCTCGTCGCGGTCCTGGAGATTCGAGTTCCAGCAGGCGCAGACGTTGCCGTGGTCGGCCGCGTCGAGGATGGCCTCGATGTTGGGCAGGAGACAGGTGTCGCGGCCGTGGACCTCCAGGCGGATCTGCACGCCGTGGTCGGCGGCGAAGGCGCCGCACTCGCGGAGCGCCAGGCCGATCTGCTCGAGGGTCTGCTCCTTCGGCACCCCCTCGGCCTCGTGGAGCCTGTTCGGCCGGACCTTGATCCCAGGTGCGCCCACGTCGGCCGCCAGCCGCACGTAGTCCTGCGTGCCCTCGATGTTCCGACGCACCTCGGCGGGGTCCACGGCGTCGTAGTCGAAGGCGCTGCCGAGGCCAGCCAGCTCGACGGGCGAGTCGTCGAAGAGCCGCTTGATCGCGGCCCGCTCGTCGGGCGAGAGCGAGACCTCGACGCCGTGGGCGTGGCTGGTCCGCAGCTCGACGCCCTCGAAGCCCGTCTTCTCGCACATCTCGATGATCGTCGGCACGTCCCAGTCCTTGGCCAGGTTGTAGGTGACCAGTCCCAGCCTCATCGCGCATCCTCCTGCCGGTGGCTCCGAACCGCCCCCCTCCGCAACGGCCCGCCATCGTAGCAGCGCGCCCGCCGACGCGCAAGGGCGGCTGGCCGGTGCGACGGCGCTCGGCCGTGGAGGTCGAGGGGCCGTGGGATCGGGCGTCGTGGCGAGCCCCGTGGCCATGTTGATCCGGGGCTTGGGCATGTTGCCGAGCGGCAACGTCGGCTCGTCGCCATAAATCGAGCATTCGCGGGCACAAGTGGCGATGAGGCCAGGAAAGGCCCCCCGGCATGTTGCCAAACGTCAACATGCGGGCGGCCGCGGCGTCGAGCCCCAAGCGCGCGGCTCCCGAGGCCCTCGCCGCAAATCGCTGCCACCCATGTACTTATGAGATGTGTTTCCGGACACCGCCGAGGCGGGATCCTGGCATGGTATTTGCATTGACTCGGAAGCCTGGGAAGGGGGCGTTGCTTTGGCTTCCCTGCGAAGGCGTCGCAGAGCCATCGCCTGATGCTTGAGCCACGCGTCGGCGCCACCGTCGCTAAGCGCCGGCGTTTCTTCCCAACAGCCGGGGGGGCGGGCACGCGCCAGCCGCTCGCCCCCCCGGTCCCGCCTCGCCTGCTTCCGGGCGCCCCGCCGTCGGCGCGGGCGTTTCCTCATGGCCCCGCCGCAGCGCCGTCCGCGAGCTGCCATGTCCGCAGATCGCCCGCTGCATGGAGCAGCCGCAGCCGCGGGTCGGCGGCCGGCGCCCGGGGGTGCCGCTGCCGCGCGATCAGGACGACCGGCCGGCCCAACTCGCGGCGGATCGCGTCGAGGACGTCCACCCGCTCGCCGCGCTCGGTGAGCCGCACCATCTGCTCGGTCCGCCGCCGCCACACGGCGGGGTCGTAGCGGCCCGCGCGGTGGAAGCCGAGCCGCTCGGGCACGTAGAGGTCGCGCCGCGCGAGGATCGGCACCAGCGTCGACCGGCCCTCACGGCCCGGCGACCAGAAGACCACGACCGTGTCCCGCGGCGTGTGCTCCGCCACCCACGCGAACGTCGCGCCCTCGTCCTCCGACAGGTGGATCTCGTCGGGCGCCACGGCGACCGCCAGCAGCCCCAGCACCGTCGTCGGCACCGCGCTCGCCGCCAGCGCCCACACCGCCACCCGCCGACCCCGCACCGCGCCGCCCACGCGACGGCCCACCCACACCGCCAGCAGCACCGCCAGCCCATAGAGAAACTTCACCTGCACGTCGTCCACCGCCCGCGCGAGCAGGAACGCCGCCCCGAAGCCCGACCCCAGCAGCACCAGCCACGCCTCCCCGCGCCGCACCCGCCCCCGGCACACCACCCCCACACACGCCCACAGCGGCAGCAGCGCCACCGCGAGCCCAGTCGCATGCCGCACCCCGTCCCGCAGCGACAGCTCCACGAGCCGCTCCCGGCCCGCCGACCCGCCCACCGCCACGGCCACGTAGGGCGCCACCAGCACCACCCTCGCACCCACCCGCCCCAGCGCCAGCGCCGCCCCCCCCGACCCCCCGCCCAGCCCCGCGCCCCCGACCCCC
>CBFDBL010000735.1:0-3174 GCA_965603035.1 uncultured bacterium | reverse complement strand
GTTTTTCTTCGGCGACGGGCACGTCATCTATTGGCACTAGCCCGCTAGTGTCCTGACTGGGAAGAACGCTCCATAGGCCGGTGGGCCAATGTAGACCTCACACTCCGTGTGAGGATCGTCACACGGAGTGTGACGGCTACATTCCGCGCGACGGGGCCTGGACTTGCGGCGACGCCCCGCGAGACGATTCCCTTCCATTGCCGCTCGTCCCTCCGCTCCGCGGGGGGACGGGGTTCCCTCCGCTCCGCGGCGCCACGGGAGGAAGTCGTCGCCCGCGAGGGCCCCGCAGGGGACCGAGGGCACCTCCACGGACCCGCGCGACGACGGGGTCTGCTGGCCCGTCGTGCCGCTGGAGCGGCGGCGCGCTGCGTCCCCACGCTGGAGCATGGGGACGAGCAGAGAGGCGGGGGCGGGGCTGTCGGTGCTGATCGATTGGGTGTTTTTCTTCGGCGACGGGCACGTCATCTATTGGCACTAGCCCGCTTGGGGCGATCGGCCGGCGTGCGGCAGCCGGGCTTCGCCCTGAAGGGCGAGACTCCGAACGCCCTGGCGCGGGCTGCGGGGCCACGCGCTCAGGGCGCCTCGTCGGTGGCGGGCGCGGCGTCGTCCTCGGGGAGGAGTGTCTCGATGTGCTGGAGGCCCTTGGTCGCGATGTCGGCGGCGGCGCTGGCGTCGCGGGCGTTCCACACGCCGGCGAGGTAGGTGCCGCGCTTGAAGGCGGCGGTGTAGGTGCCGTCGGCGAGCTTGGCGACGACCAGGGGCCCGTGCTCGGCGGCGTCGTGGGCGTCGAGGAACTTGCGGTAGCTGGCCCAGGCCTTGTCGACGGCAGGGGTGGAGGGGTAGAGCGCGACGAAGAAGATGGCGTTGAGGACGGTGTCGATGACGACGCCGTGTGCCTGGGCGCCGTCGAGCGCCAGGACGTCGTGGTCGCTGAGCCAGCAGATGTTGCCGAGGGTGACCTTGTCGGTGAACAGTCGGGGCCGTCGGTCGCCCGGGATGGTGCGCGGCACGGCGTCGAGGACGGTGGGCCTGGGGCTGTCGCCGGCGATGTGGCGCGTGACGTGCTCGAGGACGCGGCGCATGACGGCGCGGCCGTCGGCCGAGCGGTCGCCGGTCTCGACGCGGACGTAGCAGTCGGCCTTCCACAGGTGGCCGCTGAGGGCTCCGAGTCGCGCGGCGGCGCCGATGCTGGGCTGTTGGGCGGGCGCCTCGAGCACGTGGCTGTGGTAGGCGTAGGCGCCGAAGGCGGCGGTGGCGTCGCGCATGCGGAACACGTCGGCCTGGACGAACCGCTGCTCGGGCTCGGCGCTCGACCGCGCGTTCTCGTAGCGCGCCGTGGCGAGGTGATCGACGCCGTAGGCGAGGAAGAGGGGGGCCTCGTCGGCCAGGTGCTGGCCGAGCTGCTCGGGGCTCAGCCGCTTCGGCGCGGCCGAGAGGCTCAGCCCCTCGATCTCGCCGTCGGCCGGCAGGTAGCCGAGCACGTCGTCGTTCGTCGTCCGCTTCGGCGGCCCGGGCTCCATCTCGCAGCCACACAGCGCCACGGCCAGGGCCACCGCCAACACGGGCACCCGCATCGCTCCCTCCTTCCCTCCCCCGCCGGGCTGTCGCGACCATGTCCCTGCCGAGGATATACATGAGGGCGGTGCGCGTGTCAACCGCCTGTCGCGGCGCGCGACGGCGCTGCGGCTACGGCACCTCGCACAAGCAATGTCCTGCCCGGCCCTGTGGCACAGGCCTCCAGCTTGCGGACGACCGGCACCATGCTCGCACCTCGGCGCTTGATCGAGTTCGAGAACGGGCGCTCGGACCTTGCTGCAGCGAGGCTCCAGCACCCGCAGCGGCCGCTGTCGCCGAGCGTCGGGGACCGACGCAGTAGTTCCACACTTGCGCAAGTGTGGAACTATTGCTCGCGGTCGCCGCGGCCTCCCGCGTGTCTCGGCGCCCGGCGGCAGGCAGGCCGCTGTGGGGCCTCGCACAGGGAATAGCGTGCGCGAACCTGTGGCACAGGCTTCCAGCCTGTCGCCGGCAGGCACGATGCTCCCGCCTTGGTGCTTGATGCAGTTGCACGGCCAGCGCTCGGACACCGCTTCAGCGAGGCTCCGTGGCGCACAGCGGCTCCCGGGGCCACCGCCTCCGGGAGCCGCTCGCATGCCGCGGTGTCGGCGCGCCGGGGGTCAGCGCAGCGCGGCGATGGGGTTGTGGCCGTGCACGCGGTCCTTGACGACCAGGGTCGTGACCGGCGCCGCCGAGTGCCTGGCGAAGAGCATGTCGTGGCCGAGGCAGAGGCCCATGGCCACGTTCAGCTCCGTGTCCGCGTCGGCGAGCACCTTTGCCTGGCCCGCCGGGTTGCACGTGCCGCCGCTCGCGCCCGCGATGAGGTCGCCCTTGTCGAGCCCGTGCACCTTGCAGTCCACCCGCGTGACCGCGCAGTGCTCGGCGAGCATCCGCTCGAGGGCCTCGGCCTCGCGGGTCACCGCCACGCAGTGGGCGATGCCGACCCGCCGGTAGCCCGCCGCCTTCGCGAAGGCGACGATCTCCTCGGCGCGGCTCACGCCCCGCACCTTCGACGCCTCGATCAGCCGCATCATCGCCCGATCGTCGGCGTCGTAGAGCGCCACGATGCTCGCCTTGTCCGCTCCGTCCGTGCTCACCACGCAGGCCTCCTTCCGTGCCCGGGCCGCGGCGCGCGGCCCGCGCGGGCTCGCGGCATTATCCACACCCCCCTCCCTGCTTGCAAATGCACACCTCCCCGATACACTAGGACCACCCGGCCACCCGCGAGCGCCTCGCTTGCACGACCCGTAGCGTAAGCGTCTCGCTTGCGACCGCGGTTCGACACGCAAGCCGGCAGCCGCTACGAGGAGACGAGCCGCCCGTGACCCCCAGGGAACGCGTCCTGACCACCCTCGCCCACTGCGAGCCCGACCGCATCCCCTGGGGCGAGCACTCCATCGACTACAACGTCTACGAGGACATCCTCGGCCGCGAGAGCTTCGTGCAGGCCAAGATGAAGGAGACCCTGGCCTGCTGGGACGGCCGCCGCGACGAGATCGTCGAGAGCTACAAGCGCGACAAGGTGGACCTCGTGCGCGCCCTGGAGATGGACATAGTCGCCGTCGGCGCGGTCCCGCCCGAGGGTTACCACCCGGAGCCCATGGAGAAGCTGGACGGGGA
>CBFDBL010000734.1:0-3175 GCA_965603035.1 uncultured bacterium | reverse complement strand
TGGACGGTCAGAATGATGCCACACTTTCGGAAGTGTGGCATCATTGCGCAGGTGCGGGAGCCGATGCGCGGTGCCCTGCGGCGGGGCTCTGGGGGAGCCGAGGAGAGGCTCCGGCCGCTGACCCCGTGCGCAGTGGCTGCGGCCGCAGCGGCTGGCTGGGAGCACCGCCCGCCGACTGCCACGCTGCCTCGCCGCGGGCGGGACAGGGCTACAGGATCTGGAGCTCGATGGGCTCGGCCTCGTCGCGGAGGTCAGGCTCGTAGTACTGGTAGACGACCGAACGCGGCGTCTTGACCTTGACGGGGAACTTGGCCCTGAGCTGGTAGGTGAAGGTGAGGGGCCTGCCGCCGGGGATGGCGTCGAAGTAGAGGATGACCTGGCGGCCGGTCAGGGCGTAGCGCTGGATGATGCCCGCCGCTTTGAGCTTGTCGAAGGCATCGGTCTGCACCTCGAAGCCCGGCGGGATACCGAGATCGACGATGGTCATCCGCGCGACGTCGGGGCGGTTGTAGCACACCGTCACCTTCGCGGTCAGGAGGTCGTCCTTCTTGAGCGTCGTCGTGTCGTAGGCGACGTCGATGGCCATCTCCTTCGGTGCCGTCGGCTCCGTGCCGCGCGGCCAGGGCAGGTAGTGGGTGGCGACGATCTGGTAGGCGAGGTCGCCCTCGCCCGAGGCCTCGAGCGCGATGGTGTTCGTGCCCTTGCGCACCATCTCGCGGAGACTGATGAGGCGGAAGACGTCGCTGGTCTCGGGCGCGATCTTCAGCTCCTTGGCGAGCGTGCCGTTGGCGGCGATCGTCACGTTCACGGTGCCCTCGACGCCGCCGGTGGAGCCGGTGCCTGCGAGCAGCGCCCGCATCCCATGCACGGTGGCCTGGGTCGAATGCCAGGTGCCGTAGGAGTCCTTGCTCTCGACGAGCCAGGCGAGGGCCTTGTGTGCGGTGTCGGTCTGGGTGCGTGCGCGGAGCATGGCGTAGGCGGCCAGGGCGGTAGTCTCGATGGCGAGCACGTTGCCGCGCGAGTGGGTGGCGCCCTGGCCCTCCGACGTCCAGTGGACGAGCTTGTCCTTCTCCTGCTTCGTCTCGACGAGTCGCGTGAGGAGGTCCTTGACCTCGGGCCGCCCGGCGGCGGCGAGGGCGTTGGCGCATACGGCGAGGGTGTAGGCGTCCTTGGCCTCGCTGGCGTGGCCGACGATGTAGTCGAGGGCCTTGTTGACGCGGCTGTCGTCGCTGCCGGCCTCGACGACGGCCCAGGCGATGTAGCCCGTGGTGCGGAGCACCTGGCCCTGGTAGGCGTTGATCGCGCCTTCGGCGATGCCGCCTTCGGTCGGCTTCCACGAGCCGTCGCCCTGCTGCTGGCCGAGCAGCCACTTGCGCGTCCGCTCGAGCACCGCGGGGTCCATGTCGTAGACCTTGGCCATGTCGCTGAACTGCATCAGCCCGTAGGCGGTCAGGACGTTGTGCGCGGGCTTGCTGCCGAACCACGAGAAGCCGCCGCCGGGCACCTCGTAGCTGACGAGTCGCTGGTAGCCGAGGTTGATGAAGTTGAGTGCCTTGAGCTCGAGCTCGGGCTGGATCTGCTTGGTGCGCCGCATGTAGTCGAGGACGAGCACGTTGGGGTAGGTGGCCGACGAGGTCTGCTCGAAGCATCCGCCAGGCATCCTGAAGATGCTGTCGAGGCCCTCGACGACCTGGCTGAATGAGCCGGGGTAGATCTTCACGATCAGGTCGCTGGCGCCGTCGATGGCGCCCTCGGGGATGAGGATCTCGCGGGTCAGGTTCTCCGAGAGGCGGCCGTTGATGGTCACGACGAAGGGCTTGCCGTCGGGCTCGACGCGGACGGCGCGCTCGACGGCGTCGGCCATCTCACTCCCGTGCGCCTTGACGAGCAGCTTGTGCTGGCCGGGCGTCTTCGCCTCGAGCTGGAAGTAGACGCTCGTCACGGCCTTCGGGCCGATGCGCAGGGTTTTGCTCGGGCTGTCCTTGAGGTCGAACCACCCGGCCTGCTCGACGTCGAGCCGCACGTCCTGCGCCTCGTCGAGGTAGTTGTAGACCGCCACCGGCACGCTCACCAGGTCGTGCTGGGTCAGGGCGACGGGGAAGTCGATATCGACGAAGAAGTCCTGGAACACGCGGATGCCGGTCTGTGCGGCGCCGAGCTCGCCGCGTGCGGAGACGGCGCTCATGGCGAGTCGCCAGGTGGTGATCGAGTCGGCGAGCGGCACCTCGAGCCGCGCGCGGCCCTTGGCATCGGTGATCAGCTCAGGCAGCCACAGCAGCGTCTCGGGGAAGTAGCGGCGGACGCGGGCCGGCGCCTTCAGCGCCCCGCCGCCCTCGTCGGTCGGGATCTGCTCAGGGGTGGTTGTCGGCACCGGAGGGCTGTCTGCGAACCATCTCCCCCGCCCAATGGCCTCGCCGCCGACCGCGTCCATCTCCATCATCGCCATCGGCATCGCCTTGCCGCCCATCATGGGGAGCATGAGCGCGAAGAGGCCGACGACGGGCAGGCCCGAGAAGACGGGACGGCTGAGCGCCAGCCAGAACCAGCGGCCCACCGAGACGGTCCGCGTCGCGCAGTTGCCCGCCACCGACAGCGCCCCAGGCACCGCAGCGGCCAGCCCGACCACGCACAGCATCAGCCCGAACACGGCGTCGCCGCTCAGGAAGCCGCGGGAGGAGTCCGACGCCACGGCGAGCGACGGAAAGGCGACCGCCGCACACAGGTAGGCCAGCGGCAGCCCCACGGCCAGCTTGCGGAGGATCGGCACGCCCCGGCTCAACGCGCAGCGCCGAAGCCGCCAGGCGCTGAACGTCAGCATCGCCAGCATCAGCACCGCCGTCGCGATGGCGGCGCCGCCCGCGAGCACCTCGTCCAGGCGGTACCAGCCGAGCGCCTCGCAGACGATGCTGACCGCGATGGCCGCCGCGAACGGCAGGTAGAAGCCGAGAACCCACCACACGATGGCGCCGCGTCCCGCGCGGCGCAGGCGCCGCACTGCCTCGTCCGGCGCGCCCTCGACGGGCCTGCGGCGGAAAAGCTTCGCGACGGCATAGAGCACCAGCGGGGCCGCGGCCAGGACGTAGAGGACGAAGGGGACGAGCGCCAGGCCGTGCCACACGCTGGCCTCGGCCTCGCGCTTCTCCGCGGCCTCGCGCACGAGGCGTTCGTGGTAGGT
>CBFDBL010000733.1:0-3177 GCA_965603035.1 uncultured bacterium | reverse complement strand
GCGGCGACCGCCACTGGCAGTACGTGAGCGTCCACCCCAACAGCGGGGTGCGCGAGTACTCCTGCGGCCCCGTCAGCCACAAGCACGCGGGCGGCTGGCAGCAGAGCGACTTCGTCAAGACCCACCACCGCTACCTGAAGGTCTGCGGCGGCTTCCTCGCCGCGACGGTCGAGCGCCTCGACGGCAAGCCGACCCTGACGTTCCGCCACTACGACCCCGACGGGGCGCTGCTGCACGAGGATCGGCTGACGGCGCCCTGAGGCCCACGGGACAGGGCCGCGCGGGTCGGCCGCGCGGCCCTGGGACGGACGGACCGTCGGGACGTCGGGCGCGGGTCGGCTACTCGGCGACGATGGCGCAGGCCGAGATGTGGTAGCCGACGCCCGTGGGTGCCTGGCCGGCGGCCTTGCAGCCCATCTCGCCGCTGCCGTAGAAGCCGAAGATCGGCGCGTCGCCGGCCACCGCCTTCATCGCCTCGAGCTCCTGGGCGAAGATCTGGTGCTTCTGCATCGCCCCGCGGCGCCCGCCGCAGTCGAAGCACAGCACGAGCGCCACCTTGTCCTTGTGCCCGCCGATCGCCGACCGGAAGGTGTCGGTCGCCGACGCGATGAGGCCCTCGCGCGACATGTCCTTGTTGAGCCCGAAGCCGCAGCCGAAGCTGCCGGTGAGCAGGATGCCCAGGTTCGAGCTCTTGGCGAGCTTGCCCTGGACGTAGATGTCGTCCTTGTACGCGGCGGCGCCCACGATGGGGAACGTGGCGCCGAGCACGCTCGACACCCCCTTGACGACCTCGGCGTTGCGCGGGATGTGGCAGGCGCCGAACAGGATGAGCACGCGGCCAGGGCCCTTGGCCGCGGCGTCCTTGAGCTGCTCGCCGATCCGCGCGCCGCAGGCCACGTCGTCCTGCTTGCCCTTCGTCTCGGCCACGGCCGTCGTCACGGCGACCTCGCCGCCGAGGGCCAGCACCGCCACCTTCGCACCGTTCGTCTCCTGGGTCAGCGACGCGTAGGCCCCGCAGCCGTAGACGAGCGCGGGGTCGAACACGGACACGACGCCCGCGACGACCTGCCCCGACTGCTTCATGAGCGGGCCGCTGTAGTGGACGAGCACAAGCTTGGGCGTCGCGTCGCCGAGAGCGGCCTTCGCCTTCGTCGCGGCCTCCGTGCCCGCGGCCTTCGCGTCGTTCGCCGTCGACACGCCGCTGCCGCACGCCAGCGGCCCCGCGGCCCCCGCGCCGCTCGCGCAGGCAAGCAGCACCGCGAGCATCGCCGCCGCCGTCCACGCCGCGTCTCGTCCCCTCGTCATGGTCGCGCTCCTCTCCACTGCCCTGCCGCGGCTCGACGCCCTCCGCACGGGCTGTGCGGGACGCGCCGATGGTAGCGGCCGCGGGCGGCGCTGTCAACGGACGAGCGCGGCGGTCAGAGTCGCCACGGTGCGCGCAGCGGGCGGGAGAGCAGGCGGTTGGCGTCGGGCGCGTCGGGGAAACGCTCGGCGACGGGGTCCCAGCGCAGCGGGCGCCCGACGGTCATGGCGATGGTGCCGATGTGCGCGATGGAGGCGCAGCGGTGGCCATTCTCGGCGGGGAAGTAGGGGTCGCGTCGGCTCTTGACGCAGTCGAGGAAGTTGCGGTGCTCGCCCGCGGGGCAGGTGAACAGGTGGACGCCGCGCGGGCCGATGGTCGAGCTGAGGATGCTCGGCTTGCTCGCCTCGACGGGCTGCCGCCAGCCGCGGTTGCCGACCCAGCCCTCCGTGCCCTCGAACCGCAGGCCCGTGCCGCCGCTCTTGATGAGCAGCTCGACCCCGTTCGCGTAGCGGTAGCGCAGGTCGTAACGGTAGAAGGTGTCGTAGAGCCCGCCCTTGTGCCGCGTGCCGGTGCCCTCGACCTCGACGGGGCCGGTGCGCTCGGTGTCGTTGGCCCACTGGACCGTGTCGAGCTGGTGGCAGCCCCAGTCGGCGAGGATCCCGGCGCCGGTGTCGCTGACGTAGCGGAAGTTGAAGTGCACGCGGCCCGGGCAGTAGGGCGCCCAGGGTGCGGGGCCGAGCCACATCTCCCAGTCGAGGCCCTCGGGCACCGGCCTCGGCGTCGGGTCGCCAGGGCCGCCCGGCGCCGCGGGGAGGCTGACGTGGACCCTTCGCAGCTCGCCGATGCGCCGGTTGCGCACCAGCTCGGCCATGCGGTGGTAGATGGCGACCGAGCGGTCCTCGGTCGAGGTCTGGAACACGGCGCCGTAGCGGCGCACCGTGTCGGCCAGCACGCGGCCCTCGTGGACGTTGTAGGTCGGCTTCTCGCAGATCACGTCCTTGCCCGCCTCGACGGCCGCGATCGACATCAGGCAGTGCCAGTGGTCGGGGGTCGAGACCATCACGCCGTCGATATCGTCGCGCGCGACGACCTCGCGCCAGTCGCCCGTGGCCAGGACGCCTTCGATGTCGGCCGAGCGCTTGCGCGCGGTGTAGTGCTTCCGCACGGCATCGAGCGCGCGCCCCAGGTGCGGCGCGTCCACGTCGCACAGCGCGACCACCTGTGCATCGGCCTGGGGCAGGAACATCCTGAGGTTGCGGCCCACGCCGTGCCCGCCCGTGCCCAGGAACCCCATGGTGACGCGTTCGCTCGCCGGCGCGCGCCCTGGCGCGCCGAGCGCGGCCGACGTGATGACGTGCGGCGCCGCCAGCGCCGCCGCCGCATCCCTCAGGAACCGCCGACGTGTCCTCGCCGAGCGCATCGCTGCCTCCTAACGCAGCCATCGCGTGCCAGGTCGCGCCCGCATCGCGCTGCCCGCCTGCGGCGCTCCTGGCCGTTCCGCAACGCCGACATTATAGCGCCGCGCGGCCTGTGGCACTATCGCGGAATCCGCGCCGGCCGCTGCAACGAGGCCCAGCTCCGCCGCGTATCCGTGCACTGGTTCCCTGGGTGACAGCGAGGCTGCGTGGCGGCTCCAGCGAAAAAGGCGAAAAAGGGCTTGACAAACGCGGCCTCAGTTGGTCCTATTGCGTCCGTGCAAATGGCACCTGACTACTTCCGAGCATAGCAGCGACGCTCAGGGCCAAGCCGGAACCCAGGACGCGGAAGGAAGCCGAAGCAGCCGCGAGGGTGTCGCGAATGGCGAAGCTCTGGTTCCCCTTTGCCTACCTGGTCATAGTGGTCGGTCTGTGGTTCACCCTCTCGATGGTCTTCCG
>CBFDBL010000732.1:0-3190 GCA_965603035.1 uncultured bacterium | reverse complement strand
GAATCGCGCGTAAGCATGATGGAAAAGCTCGGTATCACGGTGAACACCATCGACGGCACGCCCGTCGGCGTCGCGCTGATGTGCGCGCCCAGCAACTTCCGCCCGAGCTGGTTCCACGCTCGCGACTACGGCCTGCTCGTCGCCAATCCCTTCGGCCGCAAGGCCATGCGCAAGGGCCAGCCCAGCAAGGTCGTGGTGAAGATGACCAGGCCGCTCGTCCTGCGCTACGGCATCCTCCTCCACGCCGGCGACGTGGACATCGAGGCGGCTTACGCCGACTACCTCAAGCAGCTCGAGGGCAAGAGCCCCTGAGGCGACGGCCATGCACGCTCCAGGCACAACGGGCGAGGGCAACTCCGCAGCCCCCGCCGCGTGGTCGGCAGGCTTCGCTCGCGCGCTGGAGGCCGCGGCTGGGCTGACACTGCTCGTCGGTGGGCTCGTGCTCTGGAGCCTGGTCACGTGGCGGGGCCGGGCTCTGTGCCTGGCCGGCATGGCGTTCGTCGTCGGAGTGCTGATGGCCGCGCGGTGCCGCCTCAGTCGCGAGCCGCGGCGCAGGCGGCTGTGGTGGCTGGGCGCCCTCCCGCTGCTGCCGGCGCTCGTTGCGGCCGCGCTGCTCGCCCTGACCGCTCCGAGCGGCACGGGACGGGGCGAGGGCCTGCGCGTCGAGCACGTTTTCACGCGGCCCGACGCCCGCTTCGAGCGCGGCCGGCTCGGCAACATCGTCCAGGAGGCCGACCAGGTGGCCCTCGGCATCGGCCTCGCGCGCTGGATCGACCGGTTCGTGGACCGCCAGAAGGCCCGCCGCATCCGCCAGCTCACCCTGCCGCTCTACGAGGCCATGGGACGCGACCCCGACTTCGCCGACATGGGCTCCGTGATGAGCTACGCCTATGCCGAGATGTGGGGCGCCGCGCCGCGGGGCGGGCACTACGTCGCCATCGTGCCCGGGGATGCCGAGGCGGCGAAGCGACCGAGTGTCGTCTTCCTGCACGGCAGCGGCGGCAACCTCGCCAGCTACTGGTACGTGCTCGCGCCGCTGGCGCGCGAGCGGGGCATCGCCGTCCTCTGCCCGACCTTCGGCTTCGGCAACTGGCACAAGGCAGGCGGCGTCGAGGCGGCCCTCGCCGCAACCGACCACGCCATCAAGCGCTACGGCCTCGATCCCGAGCGGGTCTACCTTGCCGCGCTGTCGAACGGCGGTCGCGGCGCGACCCGGGTCGCCGCACAGCACCCAGACCGCTTCCGCGGCGTCGCCCTCATCAGCGCCGTGCTCGAGCACCGTCCCATCCGCGCGGGGGTCTCGAAGGGCGCCTGGCGCGGCCTGCCCGTCCTCTTCATCCACGGCAACCTCGACCTGCGCCTGCCCATCGGCCCCTCCCGCGACCGCGTCGCCGAGCTGCGCGGCGGCGGCGCCAGGGTCAGCGAGATGGTGATGGACGGCGAGGACCACTTCCTGCTCTTCTCGCAGCGTCAGGCCGTCATCGAGCGGATCGGCGCCTGGATCGAGGCGTGCGAAAAGGAGCGCCCCCGCGAGTGACGCCCGCCTGGGGAGGCGAGGCTCCCGCCGAGCCGCCGTCCGTCTGTCCGGCTCCCCCCCGGGTCATCCCGAACGGAACGAAGTGCAGCCGAGGAATCTCAGCCTTGCGCGACGGTCCGCCGTCGCATGCCATAGCCCGTGCCCGACGCGCCCGCGGCGCACGGCGAGGGGCGGGAGGCGAGAGCGTGACAGCTCATCGAGTCATAGAGGCAGGCCGCGTTCTCCCGTATCACGCTATCGCGCTACCCGTGCGCCACCGGCAAGGCCAGTGGAAGCACAGGGGACACCCGCGGGGTCGGGTCTGGCGCCCCCACACTCGCGACCAATAGATGCTTGGGTCAACCCGCTCCACGACCCGCTTCGGGCTCGACGGGCTCGCCCACGGGTGTGCCCCCGACCTGCTATCTCTTGTCGACTGGCACCGAGCAGGTGGTGCTGATCGCCTCCGCGAAGGTGGGCATAGGCCGGAAGAACGGGTGGGTCTTGAAGCTGATGTGGCGCCGCCCCCAGTACGAGCCGCAGTACACTCCGCTGGCGTCGACCCACGTGGCGAACCGCACGAACGCCGCCTTGGGCAGGTGGAGCTCCCTGTGCCCCTTGCCCTGGCGCAGGGCTCGGATCAGGCGGCTGCGGTGGGAGCCAATGCTCTTGGGCGGAGCGTATGGCGAGCCGTCCCAGTCGGAGGCCTCGGCGTAGGTGGGCACCATGCGCAGGAGGCTCTCGTAGGAGCGGCTGTAGTGCGCCGTGAGCTCGCCGGTGAGCCTGAGACCCGCCTTGGGCTCTGAGCCACCGTGGCACTTGATGCAGTGCTTGTCGAGCACGGGCTGGATGTAGGTGGGGTAATGGAGGACTTGCTTCCCCACCGCGTCGCCCGGCTGCGGGCCCGGCATGGCGGGAGGCCCCCCCATGGCCAGCGGCGCGCCCTGGCGACCACGGGGCGTGTCGTTGGGGGTGTCGTGGCAGCCGACGCAGGAGCGGCGCTCGCCGGGCATGTAGTTGACGTAGGTCCTCTCGCGCTGAAGCTCCATGTAGTCCCCGTCGAGCGCCTGCAAGTAGATGTTTCTGTTCGCGGGCACGTAGAAATGCGCCGAGCCGTCTTCCTCGACGGGCACGACGCCCCACATCGCTTTCGCGGCGATGGCCTTGCCGCGCCCAGTTCTCCTTCGCCGGCGCCTTGGCGAAGATCGTGCCGCCCTTCTTCGTGCGAACCCAGGCCAGGATGGTGAAGTCGCCGCGGCCGAGGTCGGGCAGCGGCGCCGACGGAGCCGCCTCCCTCGAGCCTCGCGCCGCCGCGACCGACGCCATCAGCGTCTCCTGCCACGTCGGCCCCTTCACATACCACCCAGGATCCGCCGCGTGCCGCCCGGAGTGCAAGCATGCCCCTGCCGAGGAGTACGACCCCGGAGCTTGATGCCCCAGTCTTGGCTCGACTTTCGCCATCAGGCCGATCTCCTGATGGACGGAAGTGCTTGCTGGAGTATGACTTCGCGCCACGGTGGGGCTCTTGAGTCAACGGTTTCCGAAAGGTGGTGGGCCGAGCGATATGCTCCTCGCCGTATGTCGAGTGCGTCAACTCCCGGGCTCGACTGGTTCAGGTCGCGCGCAAGCGCCTCAGCGAGGACTTCCTGTGCCTTTTGGTCGTGGGAGCGTGCG
>CBFDBL010000731.1:0-3220 GCA_965603035.1 uncultured bacterium | reverse complement strand
CGCAAGGGCATCCACATCATCGACCTGCGGCAGACGATCCGGGGGGTGATCAGGGCCCGCCGGTTCCTGATGGAGCTGACGGCTCAGGGCGAGCCGGTGCTGCTGGTCGGCACGAAGCGCCAGGCGGCGGCGGTGGTCCGGGAGACTGCGGTCGCGCACGAGGTGGCCTACGTGTGCGATCGTTGGCTCGGCGGGATGCTCACCAACTTCACGACCGTGCGCCGCAGCCTCGGCCGGCTCGAGGAGCTCGAGCGCCTCGACGAGACCGGCGAGATCCACAACTACAGCAAGAAGATGATCTCGACGCTCCAGCGCGAGAAGCGCAAGATCCTGCGCAACCTCCAGGGCGTCCGCGACCTCGACCGGGTCCCCGCGGCGCTCGTCGTCGTGGACCCGCGCCGCGACCGGATCGCCGTCCGCGAGGCCGTCAAGCTCGGCCTGCCCGTCATCGGACTGCTCGACACCGACTGCGACCCCGACGACGTCGACGTCTGCATCCCCTGCAACGACGACTCCATCCGCTCCATCCAGATCGTCCTCGAGCAGGTGGTCGAGGCGATCGACCTGGGCCGCGAGGGCGTCAAGGTGGGCGCCCCGCTGGCCGGCGACGAGCAGCTCGCCGCCGCACCGCCCGCACCGCCCGCGCCGCCCGCGCCCGAGCCGCCGGCGCCGCAGGCCCCCGAGCCCGCTCCGCCGGCACCCGACGCCGAGCCGCAAGCACCGCCCGCGCCCTGACCGGGCGCGAGACCCCTCTCGTCCGTACTGCTGCCGAAGGGAACCCGCATGGCTATCACCGCAGCCCTCGTCAAGGAGCTCCGCGAGCGCACCGGCATCGGCATGATGGACTGCAAGAGGGCGCTCGAGGAGACGGACGGGGACATCGAGAAGGCCGTCGACCATCTGCGCAAGCAGGGGCTCGCCGCTGCCGCCAAGCGCGCCGGCCGCGAGACGTCCGAAGGCTACGTCGCCTCCTACATCCACTCGAACGGCAAGATCGGCGTGCTCGTCGAGCTCAAGAGCGAGACCGACTTCGTGGCCCGCAGCGACGAGTTCCGCGCCCTCGGCCGCGACCTGTGCATGCAGGTGGCCGCCGCGAGGCCCCAGTGGGCCACCCCCGAGGACGTGCCGGAGGACGTGCTCGGGAAGGAGCGCGAGATCTACCGCGAGCAGTTCAAGGACAAGCCGGCCCAGGCCATCGAGAAGATCGTCGAGGGCAAGCTCCGCTCCTTCTACGAGGACCACTGCCTGCTGAGCCAGAAGTTCGTCAAGGAGCCGAAGACGACGGTGGGCGACCTGGTGAAGCAGATGGCGGCGAAGGTCGGCGAGAACGTCAGCATCGGGCGGTTCGTGCGCCTCGAGATCGGGGAGTAGGCGTCCCATGGGCGACGTCCGCTACAGGCGGGTCCTGCTCAAGATCAGCGGGCAGGGCCTCGGTGAGGACGGCGGCCTCGACCCCGAGGCCATCGCGTCCATCGCCCGCCAGTGCCGCGCCGTCAACGCCCTGGGGGTCGAGCTCGCCGTCATCGTCGGCGGCGGCAACTTCGTCCGGGGCGAGTTCCTCGCCCAGCGCGGCGTCAGCCGCACCACCGGCGACTACATGGGCATGCTCGCCACCGTCATCAACGCCCTCGCCCTCCAGGACACCCTCGAGAGCCTCGACGTCGAGACCCGCGTCCAGACAGCCATCCCCATGGCCGAGGTCGCCGAGCCCTACATCCGCCGCCGCGCCATCCGCCACCTCGAGAAGGGCCGCGTCGTCATCCTCGCCGCCGGCACCGGCAACCCCTACTTCAGCACCGACACCGCCGCCGCACTCCGCGCCAAGGAGGTCGGCGCCGAGATCCTGCTCAAGGCCACCAAGGTCGACGGCGTCTACTCCGACGACCCCGTCCGCAACCCCAGCGCCGTCCGCTACCAGCGGCTCAGCTACATGGCCTGCCTCGAGCAGGACCTGCGCGTCATGGACGCCACGGCCATCGCGCTCTGCCGGGAGAACAAGCTCCCCATCTACGTCTTCAACCTCTTCGAGCCCGGCAACATCGAGCGCGTCATCCGCGGCGAGAACATCGGCACCCTCGTGACCGACGACCAGCCCTGATGCCCGCGCCACGCACCAGGGCAGCCGCGCGAGGGCCCGAACCCCGCGCCGGGCCGACAGGCCCCGACGCACCCGCGCACCCAGGCACGCGAGGAGGCGCCCATGCCCTACGACGACATCTACCTCGACGCCAGCGACCGCATGGACAAGGCCGTCGGCCACCTGCGAGAGCAGTTCCGCACCGTCCGCTCCAGCCGAGCCACCCCAGGCCTCGTCGAGAACGTCCGCGTCGAGTACTACGGCACCCACACCCCGCTCCGCCAGCTCGCCACCATCGCCATCCCAGACCCCCAGCTCATCGTCATCAAGCCCTACGACCCCAGCAGCACCGACGCCGTCAACCGCGCCATCCTCACCTCCGAGCTCGGCCTCACACCCAGCGTCGACGGCAAGATCATCCGCCTCACCGTCCCACCGCTCAGCGAGGAGCGACGCCTCAAGCTCGCCGCACAGCTCCGCGACGTGGCCGAGGAAGCCCGCGTCGCCATCCGCAACATCCGCCGCGACGCCAACAAGCAGGCCGACGCCGAGATGAAGGACGGCTCCCTGCCCGAGGACGACGCCTTCCGACTCAAGGACGAGATCCAGGAGCTCACCACCGACCACGAGAAGGCCGTCAGCGACGCCCTCGACGCCAAGACCGCCGAGATCATGGAAGTGTGAGCGCACGGCGCCGGCGCGGGATGCCTGCGTCCACAGGCCGCCAGCCTGCTGCCGAGGCTCGGCTACCGAGCCCTCTCTCCCCCCGTTCCACGCCTGGTCCCGCAACCCGCTTTCCCTTCCCCATCAGGTTCTGGTATACTGCTTGTGCAGGCTCTCGCATCGGTCGGGGGCGTAGCTCAGTCGGCAGAGCAACGGTTTTTTAAGCCGTAGGTCGGAGGTTCGAGCCCTCCCGCCCTCACCACGACCGCAGCCCACAAGGACGGCCACGGCCCCTGCCCTCCCGCAAGGGCGCGTCTCCGACGCCGACCCCGTCGTCCAGCCAGGTCCAGGACACAGGCTTTTCAAGCCTGGAACACGGGTTCAAATCCCGTCGGGGTCACCCCACGGGGCTTTCGGCCCTTCCGGCGCCGTAAGTCCCTTTTATTTATAGGGCTTATGGCGGTCCGGACACCGATCTCG
>CBFDBL010000730.1:0-3221 GCA_965603035.1 uncultured bacterium | reverse complement strand
CGTCGGCGCCGCGCCGCCGGCAGCTCGGGGATGGCCGCCTGGGCGCGCGCGATCCAGGCTGCGTCGATGACGACGGGCACGAGGTCGGGCTCGGGGAAGTAGCGATAGTCCTGCGCCAGCTCCTTCGTGCGCATCGGCTGCGTGCGGCCGGCGTCCTCGTCCCAGAGCATGGTCGTGCGGGCCACGGGCTCGCCGTGGTCGAGCAGGTCGGTCTGGCGGCGCACCTCGTACTCGAGGGCGCGGACCACGGCCTTCACCGAGTTGACGTTCTTGATCTCGACGCGGCTGCCCAGCTCGGCGGCGCCTGCCGGGCGCAGCGAGATGCTCGGCTCGAAGCGCAGGCCCCCCGCCTCCATCCGGCACTCGGCGACGCCGATCCAGCGCAGCAGCGCGGCGAGGGTCGCCATGTAGACCCGGGCCTCCTCGATGCTCCGCAGGTCGGGCTCGGTCACGATCTCGAGGAGCGGGATGCCCGTGCGGTTGAGATCGACCATGGTCATGGACCGCCAGCCGGGCGGCGGCTCCTCAGCGTCGCGGTCGAAGAGGGTGCTCGACTCGATGTCCTGCGGGTGCAGGAGCTTGCCGGCGTCCTCCTCGAGGTGGACGTTGTGGATGCGGACCCTGCGGGTGCGGTCGCCGAGGTCGAGGCCGAGCCAGCCGGCGGTGCCGAGGGTATGGTAGAGCTGCGAGATCTGGTAGTTCTTGGGCAGGTCGGGGTAGTAGTAGTTCTTGCGGTCAAACACGGTGGTGCGCGCGATGTCGCAGTGGAGCGCGAGGGCGGTGCGGAGAGCGAGCTCGAAGGCCTGGCGGTTCAGGACCGGCAGGACGCCGGGGTGGCCGGCGCACACTGGGCAGGTGTGGGTGTTGGGCGGCGCGCCGAAGGCGGTGCTGCACCCGCAGAAGAGCTTGGTGCGCGTCGCCAGGTGCGCGTGGGCTTCGAGCCCTATGACGATCTCGTAGTCCATCGTGCTCGCTCTCGTCCTGATGCTCGTCGTCGCGGCGCGCGTGGATGAATGGATGGGCGGATGGCTGGATGGATGGAGGCGCCGATGCGGGGCCTTCCTCTTCCGTTCATCCAATCATCCATTCATCCATCCATCCGCTCTATAGCGCCGGGCGCCTGTCGGACCACTCGGTGACCCGCTCGTGGGCGCGGGCCACCTGGAGCAGGGTCAGCTCGTCGAAGGGTTTCCCCAGTAGCTGGAGGCCGATGGGCAGGCCGGCGGCGGTGAAGCCGCAGGGCACCGAGAGGCCGGGGATGCCCGCGAGGTTGCACGAGAGGGTGAAGACGTCGCCCATGTACATCTGGAGCGGGTCGTCGGTTTTCTCGCCGATGCGGAAGGCCGGGGTGGGTGCGACGGGCGCGGCGATGGCGTCGCAGGCCTCGAAGGCGCGGGCGAAGTCGCGCTGGATGAGGGTGCGGACCCGCGCGGCCTTGAGGTAGTAGGCGTCGTAGTAGCCCGCGCTGAGGGCGTGGGTGCCGAGCAGGATGCGGCGCTTGACCTCGTCGCCGAAGCCCTCGTCGCGGCTCGCGGCGTACATCTCGACGAGGGCTCGGTCGGCGGCGGCGCGGTGGCCGTAGTGGACGCCGTCGTAGCGGGCCAGGTTGCTGCTGGCCTCGGCGGTGGCGATGATGTAGTAGCAGGCGACGGCGTAGGCCGACAGCCCGCCGTCGGGCTCGACGTCAATGCGGCTGTGGGGCAGCGACACCTCGACGACCTCGGCCCCCTGGCCCGCCAGCACGTCCACCGCGCGGCGCACGGCGGCCTCGACCTCGGGGTCCATGCCCTCGATGAAGAACTCGCTCGGCAGGCCGATCCGCCAGCCCCCGACGTCGGCGTCGAGCTGGCCGACGTAGTCGGGCGTCGGCTCCTCGGCCGAGGTGCTGTCGCGCGGGTCGTGCCGCGCGATCACGCTCAGCAGCAGCGCGGCGTCGGTCACGTCGCGGGCGATCGGGCCGACTTGGTCGAGCGACGAGGCGAAGGCGACGAGCCCGTAGCGCGAGACCCGCCCGTAGGTGGGCTTGAGCCCGACCACCCCGCAGAAGCTCGCTGGCTGGCGGATCGAGCCGCCGGTGTCGGAGCCGAGCGCCAGGAGCGCCTCGCCCGCCGCCACCGCCGCCGCCGAGCCGCCGCTCGAGCCGCCTGGCACCCGCTCGGGGTCCCAGGGGTTGCGCGTCGCGGCGAACGCCGAGTTCTCGGTGGACGAGCCCATGGCGAACTCGTCGAGGTTCGTCTTGCCTATCGGCACGGCGCCGGCGTCGAGGACGAGCTGGACCGCGGTCGCGGTGTAGGGCGGGCGATAGCCCTCGAGGATGCGCGACGCGCACGTCGTCGGCATCCCCTCGAGGCACAGGTTGTCCTTGATGGCGACGGGCACGCCGGCCAGCGGCCCGGGGTCCTCGCCCCGGGCGATGGCCGCGTCGATCGCCCTCGCGCGCTCGAGCGCGCCCTCGGCATCCACGGAGACGAAGGCTCGGACCCACTCCTCGACGGCGCCGATCCGATCGACGACAGCCTGTGTGAGGCACTCCGACGTCACCTCGCCTGCGAGGATCGTGTCGCGGGCCTGGTGGGCAGTCAACTCGTGGAGGCCCAAACGTCACCTCAAGAGAAGCATCTCACGCCCGCTCGCGGGGCTCGCTAGAGCGCGCAGAGGCGCAGAGAAGAAAGAAGGTTCTGGTCGGGCTCGCTGAGACGGCGAGCCCGACCAGGTGTCTCGCCCGCCCGGGGCGGGAGTAGAAGCTACCCCTCACGGTCACGCGTGTCAATGATGCGGGTGATGCCGTCCTTGAGCAACACCTCGTTGAAGTTGATCAGCAGGCCGATCGGCTTGCCGGCCAAGCGGAGGTAGGTCAGGAGCTGCTTCTTGTGCACGGGCTTGACCTCCTCGACGGACTTCAGCTCGACGATGAGCGTGTCGTCCACCAACAGGTCCATCCGGAAGCCTCCCTCCGCGACCACCTCGCCCCGATAGACGATCGGCACCGGCACTTCACACTGAACGGCCAAGCCCAGATGCCGCAGCTCGATCCGCATGCACTTCAGGTAGACGCCTTCGAGCAAGCCCGGCCCGAGCTCCTCATGCACCCGGATCGCCGCGCCGATCACCTGGTGCGTGAGCGCGTTGATCCGCTCCATGTCCGTGCCATCCACTGTCTCACGCGCGCTCGCGGGGCTCGCTAGAGCGCGCAGAGGCGCAGAGAAGAAAGAAGGTTCTGG
>CBFDBL010000729.1:0-3222 GCA_965603035.1 uncultured bacterium | reverse complement strand
ATAGGATGTTCTCCTCGCTCTGCCTTTGTCTCGGACCTGTGCAGGTCCGAGACAAACGGCGGCGACGCCCCTGCACGGAGGCTGGTGACCTCTGCATGTGCAATGCGAGACCCCGGTGGCGCCAGGGCTTGCCGGCCAGGCGCGCACACGTGGAAGGAACCGACATGCCTGTGTGGCTTGCGGACGGGATACCCACATGCTGATTCCTCAGCGCTCGTGCTGAGCCGCCGCGCGCGAAGCGCCAGAGGCGAAGGCGGCGTCTTCGCCGCTTGCCACTCGGCCTGAGCGCACCGCTGAGCCGGAGCATCGCCTTGGCAGAACGCGGGCAGGCGCGTCCCGCGACTTCACGCGGCCGCTGGCAGAACGTGGCCCAGAGCCATGCCGCCGCTGTCAAAGCCTTCGGAGCTGACTCCCGCAGACCCCTTGCGTCATCGCCCCTGGCGCCCGCGGGCCACGCAAGCCGGGCCTGGGGATCGGTGGGGCCCTTTGCATTACTTATGCAGAGGTCAATGGGAGCCTCTTCTGGGGGGCCCTGGCCGCCGGTCCGCCGCAGGGCCAGCCCCCGCACACTCGCGCCGGGCAACGGGCTTGTTGTCCGCTGGTGGCCCCCCGCCGCCCTGGTCGCGGCTCGTCCAGGGCCACGCTCACCCCCCAATCGTGGGACGTTGCCAACTTGCTTGGCCGTGCGGGGGCGCGGACGAGGACGAAAAGACCGCAGGATCCGGGACCAGAGTCGGGGGCTGTGCGTCCCTTGACTTCCCCCCGCGGCGGCCTTAGAATGCCGGAGGGGAGGGAGCGAGCCACCCCGAGGCGAGGCGCGCCATGCCGCAGGCGAACGGCCCAACGGGCGGAGCGAACGGCAAGCAGGAGTCGGAGCCGCTTCCGCGCCTGGGCGATTTCGAGATCATCGAGCGGATCGGGCAGGGCGCGGTCGGTGCGGTGTTCAAGGCGCGGCAGCTCTCGATGGACCGTCTGGTGGCGGTCAAGGTGCTGAAGCCGCGTCTGGCCGAGGACCCTGGCTACGTCGAGCGCTTCTGGCGGGAGGCGCGCGCGGCGGCGCGGCTGAGCCACCCGAACATCGTGCTGGCGATCGACGCGGGCGAGGCGGCGGGCTACTACTACTTCGTGATGGAGTACGTCGAGGGCCACCCGGTCAGCCTGCTGCGCAAGGCCGCGGTGTTCGAGGAGAAGCGTGCCCTCGAGATCGCCCGCCAGGTCGCCGAGGCGCTCGACTACGCGTGGACCGAGGAGCGCATCGTCCACCGCGACATCAAGCCCGGCAACATCATCATCACCCCCGACGGCACCGCCAAGCTGGCCGACCTCGGCCTCGCGCACGACGTGCTGGCCGCCGACGACGCCGACGACCCCGACGGCGCCGTGCTCGGCACGCCGCTCTACGTGGCGCCCGAGCAGATCCGCCGGGCCCCCGACCTCGACGTGCGCTGCGACCTCTACGCACTCGGCGCCACCCTCTTCCACATGGTCACAGGCCGCCCGCCCTACCGCGGCTCCGACTCCAAGGCCATCATCCGGAAGCACATCCACCAGCCCGTGCCCGACCCGCGCGAGTTCCGGCCCGAGCTCAGCGACGGCATCGCCCACATCATCACCACCCTGCTCGCCAAGGACCGGGACGCGCGCTACCCCGACGCCGACGCACTCATCGCCGACATCGACGCCGTGCTCGAGACCGGCCGGCTCCGCGGCCGCGGCGCGCCCGGCCACAGGCACCCCGCGCGCCGACGCCGACGCGCCACCCTCCAGAGCCTCATCGCCCTGTGCCTCGCCCTCGGCGCCATCGGCGCCGTCGCCATCGCCCTGTGGCGGCTCCGCCGGCGCGAGCCGCGCACCCACACCCCGCGGCCCGCCACCGTCCACACCGGCGCGCAACCGACCAGCACCATCGTCGTCGAGCGCCCCTCGGCCGCCAGGCACGCCTACGACCAGGCCGTCGCCTTCCTCGAGGCCCGGCCCGCCGACTACGTCCGCGCCATCGCGCTCCTCCAGGCCGTCGAGGCGGCCCACCCCGCCTCCACCTACGCCAAGCTCGCGGCCCAGCGGCGCGAGCGGCTCGAGACCGCGCTCGACGAGAAGGCCGAGGACACCCTCAAGGCGCTGACCCGCCAGGCCGACAAGCTCGTGGCCAGCGGCCACTACGCCCAGGCGCCCGCGGTGCTCGACCGCTTCCCCGACGGGCTCGCGACGCAGGAATGGCGCGGGCGCGTGGCCGACGCGCGCAAGGCGATCGAGGAGAAGGCGCGCCAGCGCTTCGAGGGCGCGCTCGCGCCCGGCGACAAGGCCGCCGAGGACGGACGGCTGGAAGACGCGCTCGAGCTCTACAAGGCCATCCCCGCCCCGCCGCTCCCGGCCTGGCGCGACGAGCTCGCCGAGCGGCGCGCAGGGGTCGAGCGGCGCATCGCCAAGCGCGCCGAGCGGGCCAAGGCCCAGGCCGAAGCGGCCTACCTGCGGCTCGTCGGCCAGCTCGCCGCGCTCTACCGCGCACGCGACTACGCCGCCGCCGCCGAGCTGCTCGCCGCGAAGCTCGACGCCATGGGCGAGGAGCGCCGCCGCGAGCTCGAGCGCGAGCTCGCCGAGCTCGAGGAGCTCCGCGGCTTCTGGCGCGCCGTCGAGGCCGGCGCCAGGAAGGCCGTCGGCAAGCCCTACTCGGTCCGCGGCATCCCCGGGCACATCCGCAGCGTCGAGCACGGCCGCATCACCATCCGCACCGCCGGCCGCCCGTTCAGCGAGGAGCTGGTGAACGTGCCGGGGGCCGACGCGGTGGCCTTCGCACTCGGGGCGCTGGCCGGGCGGCAGGGCGAGCTGGCCGTCGCGCGGTTCCTCACGGCGGAGGGGCAGGCGGCGGCGGCGGAGGAGCGGCTGGCGAAGCTCCAGGCCGGCGGCGCCGACGTGACGGCGCTGCGCGCGCGGCTCGAGCTGCTCTGCCGCGGCGAGCTGCGGGCCGCGCTCGCCGCCGAGCTCACGCGCGCGCGCGCGGCGGCGGAGCCCGGCGCCGCGCTCCGTGCCTTCCTCGAGCGCTACCAGGCACAGGCCGCGGCCGCCGACCTCTGCGACGAGGCCCGCCGCCTGCTCGACCAGCGCGCCACGCCGCCCGAGCCCGCCGCACCGGCCGCCGGGGGGGCGCTCCCCGCCCAGGTCCGCCTCGGCTGCGACGGCGCCTTCAGCCTGTTCCTCAACGGCCAGCCCGTCGCGAGCGGCGAG